>NZ_JBFTQY010000003.1:0-226211 GCF_056399245.1 Rhizobium sp. 01N447_2 | reverse complement strand
AGGACAAACGCGAGGACGGCCGGACCAATCTCATCCCCGGTTCAAGCCAAGGGGCCTGCGGTCCCGGCCGTCCGCACTCCGGCGGATGGCCATCCGCCGGAGTGCGCACAGATCATCCAACAATCAGTGCAAATTGAACATGCAAGGGGCTTGTCTCGCCGATCTACTAAGTGAAATGTTGCGTGTGACGTTAAATAACGCGCTCCGCCCAGTCCACACTTTTACAGCAGCGAACTGTTGTCCAGTTGTCGCCCGCCTCGCTGAGGGAGAAAAGTGGTTTCCCGATATCTAAGAGAAAACTGGTGCTGCCGAGTGGGATTGAACCACCGACCTCACCCTTACCAAGGGTGTGCTCTACCACTGAGCTACGGCAGCAGGACCAGTACCCGTGCGAGCCGTGTGGCTCAATCGCGAGAACGGGGGGCTATTGCCACAGCTTGGCGGCCAGCGCAAGCCGCAAATTCCAACTTCGCGTCGATTGGGATGAAGGGACTTTTGGATTGGCGCGAATTCGGCTAATCCTGTCGCATGAATGAAAAGACCGAAACCGGCCAGCAGAGCCGCAAACAGGCGATCGAAGCGCAGGCGAAATTGCGCCGCGAACGCGCCGCCGAAAAGCTCAGGGAAAATCTGGGGCGACGCAAACAGCAGGTCCGCGCCCGCCGTTCGGGCCAGGCCGACGAAACAAATGGGCTGCCCGCCGCAAAAATGGACGAATCGTAATGTTCCGTCCGTCGCGAATTGAAGCGTGTCGAGAAATCCCCTAAACACCTCACTCCTTATTCCAAGGCAGAACTTTCAGGAAAGGCGGGCTCGGCCCGTAAGCGCACATGGATCGTATCAGAATCGTCGGCGGTAATGAGCTGAATGGCATCATTCCGATTTCCGGCGCCAAGAATGCCGCACTGCCGCTGATGATCGCCTCGCTTCTGACCAGCGATACGCTGACGCTCGAAAACGTGCCGCATCTGGCCGATGTCGAACTGCTGATGCGCATCCTCGGCAATCACGGCGTCGACGTCGCCGTCAACGGCCGCCGCGAGCGCCAGGAAGATTCCTATTCGCGCACGATCCATTTCACCTGCCGCACCATCGTCGATACCACAGCATCCTATGAACTGGTCTCGAAGATGCGCGCCTCCTTCTGGGTCATCGGCCCGCTGCTGGCGCGCGAAGGCCATTGCCGCGTTTCGCTGCCGGGCGGCTGTGCCATCGGCACGCGCCCCGTCGATCTCTTCATCGAAGGCCTGACGGCGCTCGGCGCGACCATGGAGATCGATGCCGGTTATATCAACGCCAAGGCGCCTGCCGGCGGCCTGATCGGCGCACGCTACACCTTCCCGAAGGTTTCCGTCGGCGCCACCCATGTGATGATGATGGCGGCAACGCTTGCCCGCGGCACGACTGTCATCGGCAATGCCGCCCGCGAGCCTGAGGTCGTCGATCTCGCCAACTGCCTGAACGCCATGGGCGCCAAGATATCGGGCGCGGGTACTGCGACGATCACCATCGAAGGCGTCACCTCGCTCTCCGGCGCCCGCCACCGCGTCCTGCCGGATCGCATCGAGACCGGCACCTATGCGATGGCCGTCGCCATGGCCGGCGGCGACGTCGTGCTCGAGAATACCGATGTGGCGCTGCTCGAGACCGCGGTGGAAACGCTGCGCCGCGCCGGCGCGGAAATCTCGTCGACCAACAATGGCATGCGTATCAAGCGCAACGGCGCCGGCATCAGACCGGTCGATATCGTCACCGATCCTTTCCCGGGTTTCCCCACAGATCTGCAGGCGCAGTTCATGGCGCTGATGACCCGTTCTTCCGGCGTCTCGCATGTCACCGAGACCATCTTCGAAAACCGTTTCATGCATGTGCAGGAGCTTGCCCGCCTCGGCGCCAGGATCTCGCTGTCCGGCCAGACGGCGAAGATCGAGGGTGTCCAGCGCCTGCGCGGCGCGCCTGTCATGGCGACCGATCTGCGCGCCTCCGTCTCGCTCGTCATCGCCGGCCTTGCCGCCGAGGGCGAAACCACGGTCTCCCGCGTCTATCACCTCGACCGCGGTTTCGAGCGGCTCGAGGAGAAGCTGACCCGCTGCGGCGCCATCGTCGAGCGCATCAGCGAGTAAGCACCGTTCATCCCGGTTGCGTAATTGGTCGCCGCGCCTTATTTCCCTTGTCTGACGCATCGCCATTCCGGCGGTGCCCGGCTTCGGCCGGTAATGGGATGAGGCTGAATGACCGACCTGAAACTTGTTGCGCTCGATAACGAGGATCTTGCGATCATGTCCGCGCATATGCAGGACAGCGTCTTCAAGGTCGGCGACATCGACTGGTCGCCGCGTGACGCGCAGTTCGCGCTTGCCGCCAATCGTTTCGTCTGGGAAGGTGCCGAGCGCAAGCGCAAGGGTTTCGAGCGTCGCCGGGCTGCCCTGGTCTTCAAGCGCGTGCTGGCCGTCCGCTCGCTCGGCATCGATCGTGGCAAACGCGACGAGGTGCTGTCGCTGCTGGCGCTGCGCTTCGAGCAGAAGGGCGAGGGGCCGGAGGGCACGATCGAGCTGTCGCTGTCCGGCACGGCCTCGATTGCGCTCGATGTCGAATGCATCGAGGTCCAGCTGGCCGATATCGGCGGTGCCTGGGAGGCTTCCTCCAAGCCTCGTCACCGCTAATGCATGTCGCCCGGAAGTGTGCAGCGGTTCCGGGATAACGACATGCATAAAACAATGAGTGTTTGACGCCCTAAAGTTTGAGCATCGCAGTTTCAAGTTGAGAAGGAATATCGGCCTTGGCAATCTGGCTGGATCAGGCATCGGAAGGTTTCGAGCAGCATTTTGCCGCCTTTCTGACGACGAAGCGTGAAGTCTCCGAGGATGTGAACATCGTCGTTCGCGCCATCATCGATGACGTGCGCGCCCGTGGCGATGTGGCGCTTGCCGAATATTCGCTGAAATTCGACGGCATCGATTACGCCACCGTCCCGATGCGTGTCACAGCTGACGAGATCGACGCCGCCGTCGAGGCGGTGCCTTCGGAAGTGCTGGGGGCGTTGAAGCTCGCAGCACTGCGCATCGAATCCCATCATCGCCGGCAGCTGCCGAAGGACGATATCTACGAGGACGACCTCGGCGTCAGTCTCGGTTCGCGCTGGACGGCGATCGAAGCGGTCGGGCTCTATGTTCCGGGCGGCACGGCGAGCTATCCAAGCTCGGTGCTGATGAATGCCGTGCCGGCCAAGGTCGCCGGCGTCGATCGCATCGTCATCGCCGTTCCTGCCACCGGCGGCGCCGTCAATCCGGCGGTGCTTGCCGCCGCCAAGCTTGTCGGTGTCACGGAGATTTACCGTGTCGGCGGCGCCCAGGCGATCGCGGCTCTTGCCTATGGCACCGAGACGATCGCCCCGGTCGCCAAGATCACCGGCCCCGGCAATGCCTATGTCGCCGCCGCCAAGCGCCATGTCTTCGGCACCGTCGGCATCGATATGATCGCCGGCCCCTCCGAGGTGCTTGTCATTGCAGACAAGGAAAACAATCCGGATTGGATCGCAGCCGACCTCTTGGCCCAGGCCGAGCACGACGTCAGCTCCCAGGCGATCCTGATCACCGACGATGCCGCATTCGGCAAGGCGGTGGAGCAGGAGGTCGAACGCCAGCTGAAGACGCTGAACCGGGCTGAGACGGCGGCAGCAAGCTGGCGCGATTTCGGCGCGGTCATCCTCGTTTCCGATCTGAAACAGGCCATTCCGCTGGCAAACCGTATCGCTGCCGAGCATCTGGAGCTCGCCGTCGTCGATCCGGACCGGCTGCTCGACGGCATCCGCAATGCCGGCGCGATCTTCATGGGCGCCCATACGCCTGAGGTCATCGGCGATTATGTCGGCGGTTCGAACCATGTTCTGCCGACGGCGCGTTCGGCGCGCTTCTCATCCGGCCTTTCGGTGCTCGATTTCGTCAAGCGCACCTCGATCCTGCGCCTTGGGCCCCAGCAGCTCCGCACCCTTGGCCCGGCGGCGATCGCCCTTGCCGTTTCCGAAGGCCTCGATGCCCATGCGCGATCGGTCGCGATCCGCCTCAACCTCGAAAGGTGAGGGCATGGCGAAGGGCGAATTCCGGCTTTGCGACGTCGTCCTTGACGATACGATCGGCCGTTCGACGCCCGATGTCGAGCATGAACGCGCGGTCGCCATCTTCGATCTGATCGAGGAGAACAAGTTCGAGCCGCTCGGCCATGTCGGCGGACCTTACCGGCTGAACATCTCGCTGGTCGATTCGAAACTGGTTTTTGCCATCACCACCGAAGAGGGCGGCGGCGTCGCCACCCATATCCTGTCGCTCACGCCCTTCCGGCGGATCGTCAAGGATTACTTCATGATCTGCGAGAGCTATTACGAAGCGATCCGTTCGTCGACGCCGAGCCGCATCGAGGCGATCGATATGGGCCGGCGCGGCATCCACAATGAAGGCTCGCAGACGCTGAAGGATAGGCTGGCCGGCAAGATAGAGGTCGATTTCGATACCGCCCGGCGCCTTTTCACGCTGGTCTGCGTGCTCTACTGGCGCGGATGACGGCAATGGAGCGCGCCGCCGATGTCGAGGAGGGAAAGCGGCCAGGCGCCATCCTCTTCATGTGCGGGATGAATGCCATCCGCTCGCCGATAGCCGAAGCGATCGCCCGTAGCATTCTGCCGGCCAACACCTATATCAGGTCTGCTGGCGTTCGCGCCGGCGAGCGCGATCCCTTCGTGGATGCCGTGCTCGATGAAATCGGGCTTTCCCTCGGGCGCCGCCAGCCGCAGACGCTGGAAGAACTCGAGGACGATTACTTCGATCTGATCATCACGCTGTCACCGCAGGCCCATCATGCAGCACTTGAGCTGACCCGGTCGAATGCGGTCGATGTCGTCTACTGGCCGACCATGGATCCGACGGTTGCAATCGGAACGCGCGAGCAGATTCTGGAGAGCTATCGCGAGGTCCGCGATCATCTGGCCGGCCTCATCGAAAGCCGGCTACTCAAACGAAATGGCATTGCCGCGCAATCGGCATGAAAACAAATAAAGGAAAGCCTGATCAACGAGGTTCACAAACCTGCGTTGATTGTGTAGTTTCCGCCCAAATTTTAAAGGCGCGCGCTGCGCTGCCTATTCAACCCACAGGAAGAAAACACTTATATGCCTAAAGAAGAAGTCCTCGAATTCCCGGGAATCGTCACCGAACTTCTGCCGAATGCGACGTTCCGCGTGAAGCTCGAAAACGAACACGAGATCATCGCCCACACCGCCGGCCGCATGCGCAAGAACCGCATTCGCGTTCTCGCCGGCGACAAGGTGCTTGTGGAAATGACGCCCTACGATTTGACCAAAGGCCGTATCACCTACCGTTTCAAGTAAGTTTGCCCGAAGGTCCTGCAAGGGTTCTTGCTCCCGTCTGCCGATGGTCGAGGTTCCATGGCGCTGAAATACAAGCTCATTCTGGCCTCAGGCTCGCCCCGGCGCGTCGACCTGCTCAACCAGGCCGGCATCGAGCCCTCGCGCCTGATGCCGATGGATATCGACGAGGCGCCGAAGAAATCGGAGCATCCGCGTTCGCTTGCCCGCAGGCTTTCGGCTGAGAAGGCCGAAGCCGCCCTTGCCGCCATCAAGGGCGATATCACCTGGAAGGGCAGCTATATCCTGTCTGCCGATACGGTGGTCGCCGTTGGCCGGCGCATTCTCGGCAAGGCTGAGTTCGCTGACGAGGCGTTGAACTCGCTGCATCTCCTCTCGGGACGCAACCATATGGTCTACACCGGCGTTTGCCTGGTGACCCCGGATCGCAAGGTCCGTCAAAAGATCGTCGAGACCAAGGTGCGCTTCAAGCGTCTCTCCGGCTTCGAGATCGAGAACTACCTGGCCTCCGGCCAGTGGCGCGGCAAGGCAGGCGCCTACGGCATCCAGGGCCTCGCCGGCACCTTCGTGCAGAAGATGGTGGGCTCCTACACCAATGTCGTCGGCCTGCCGCTTTATGAAACCATTCTGCTTTTGACCGGCGAAGGCTTCGATGTGCATAGCCGGTGGCCCGAGGGCTGAGCCCGACGGCCGATGCTTAAAGTGCGTCACGATTTTTCAGATCCGCGCGTCGCGCTTTAAGGCTTTGTTTTTACGCATGTCGTTGTCGCAAGACCGCTACACACTTTTACGCGACATGCTTTAGGACGGACCGATATGCCTGAAGACAAGAAACCGGCCGCCAAGGTCGAACCGCTGCGCAAGACGCGCCCTTGCCCCGAATGCGGCAAACCTTCCCACCGCGAGCATTACCCCTTCTGCTCAAACCGCTGCCGCGAGGCCGATCTCTCCCGCTGGCTGACCGGAGCCTATGCCATTCCGGTTGCCGACGACGAGACGAAGGCTGATTATCCGGATGAGGAAAACTAGAGAATTCCGCCCGCGAAGCTCTTATTTTTCCTCATGAATCCGCAAAGCCGGCAAGACCATCAAAAAAGAGTCATTTGACGCTTGCCATGGGCGAACAAGATGCTATAACCCCGCTCGCTTCCGGGGTGAACCAAGGCCCCACGGTTCTTTTTCGAAAAGGGACCATCGGAAGCAGGTTAGCCCAGGTAGCTCAGTTGGTAGAGCAGCGGATTGAAAATCCGCGTGTCACTGGTTCGATTCCGGTCCTGGGCACCACTGCTATCACGTAGTTTTCATTGTATTTTTTTATATCCGCATCATCGATGCGCGCGGGCATCCGATCGAAAGAACCTGCAGAATTTCACAAATATCGCCATTGGCAATATCATTGTTGAAAAATAATTCGCTTTCAGCTATATTTGGCTCATGAAAAGGATCGCCTACAGCAAGGCTGCCGCGAAGGCACTCCGCAAGATGCAGCCGAAGCGCGCAGCGGCGATCGTCGCCAAGGTCGAAGCCTTCGCCAACGGCGAGACGGTCGACCTCAAGAAGCTGCAAGGCAGCGAATTTTTTCGAATTCGTGTCGGGCAGGACCGCGTCATCATCGACGATCAGACCATGCAGGTCCTCGTCATCAAGGCCGGCCCACGCGGCGACGTCTATAACGAATAGGAGACCACCATGGGTGAAATCCAGAAACTGACTATCGACGGCAAGGGGTACGTGCTGCTTTCCGAAGACGACTATCAGGACCTTGTCGACGTCAGCGACGCGCGTGCCGCAAAGGCGCGTATCGACGCTGGCGAAGAGACCTGGCCTGAAGACGTCGTCAAGGCGCTGATCGCCGGTGAAGATCCTGTCCGGGTGTTCCGTAAGCATCGCGGCATGAGTATCAAGGAGCTGGCTGAAAAGTCCGGGCTCTCCCAGCCCTACCTTTCCGAAATCGAGACCGGAAAGAAGGAGGGCTCCCTGGACGCACTCAGGTCGATCGCCAGCGCGCTGGACGTCGACCTTGACGATGTGGCTTGATGCATACGCATCCCCACATGGGAGGACTGATGAGCACCGACGATCGTGAATTCGCGAATGCCGCATTCCGCAACATGTTGGACCTGTTCATTACACCGGAAGTAACGATCGGCAGCCTGCGCTTGAAGACGTAGACGCGCCGGGCGGCCACGTTGTGATCGAGCTTACTGTTTTTCGAGCCGTATCCCTTTGCCCCACTTGGGGAGGCTCCCTCGTCCAAAAATATGATCCCGCCCTCCTGATATGCAGGGCCAGAAGGCGGCCAACAAACCCCTCAGTTTGAAGGGTTAGTGTCGCCCTTTCAATGTCTTCGCCAGCATCTCGCTCAGTGTTGCCGCCGAGAGCATGGATTCGGCCAAAAGCTTCTTGAGCTTCTGGTTCTCTTCCTCCAGTGCTCTCAACCTTTTGGCATGGAGACCGACATTTCCGGACTGCAAGGATTGCCACCGATAGAAGGTCGGCTCGCTGATCCCGTGCTTGTGGCAAACATCTGCCACCGTCACTCCGGCTTGGTGCTCCTTCAGAATACCGGTAATCTGGTCGTCGTCGAATTTTCGCTTGCCCATCACGGTCTCAGTCCTCGCGAAATGCTCTGTTGAAACTGTCGAGGAGTGGTCTGATGGCATAAAGCGCCACGCTGCTTTTGCCGGTTTCGATCAGTGTCTGTGCGGGCATGCCGGCGACCAGCTCGACATCTTTCATTTTCGCCAACCGCTCGTCCGTTACACGGATCGTCGCGGCAAAGTAGGGCTGGCCGCTCTGCGGATCGGTGAGACGGTCCGCTGATACATACTCCACTTGACCTTTCAGGAGTGGAACGCGCCGCTGATTGTATGGAAGGAGGTGGACCTGTGCCTCGAGCCCGGCATGGACAAGATTGATGTCTTCCGGTCTGACGTGGGCAGACACGACAAGGCGATCGGAGCGCGGCAGAAGATCGACGAGCGGTTCACCCGCGCCGATCACCCCACCTGATGTGTGGATGCGCAGGTTCATGATTGTTCCATCTTCGGGAGCACGGATATCGGTCCTTGAGAGTTGGTCGTCGATCGCCAGCAAACGCTCGCGCAGTTGCATGATCCGGCTCTCCGTATCGCGCATGCCTTGGGCGACTTCGCTCAACCGGTCGCTCTCAAGCTTTGCGAGATCGGCCTGTGACCCGCTGATCACCTGGTAGGCGCGAGAGATCTGTGCCTCGACTTGACCCTGCTGGCCATCAAGGTCTGCTTTTTCCCGCTGGAGGTTGAGAAGTCTGCTCCTTCTTTCCAGTCCTTTGGCGCTGAGGATCGTAACCTGATCTAGTTCTTGGCTCGAGATTGTCGCTCTGTCGGCCAGTGCTGCCTTCTGCGCGCCAAGTCCGACGATTTCTTGCCGCACCTGCGCGATCTTTTCGTTGGCGATCTGAATTTCCGCCTGCATGACCCGGCGACGGGCTTCGAAGATTTTCTGTTGCCCGATCAGAATTGCGCTGACCGAGGGATATCTGTCCATTGCTCCCCTGAGATCCTCAGGATAGGCGACATGGTCGCCGCCCGTCTGCTCCGCAAGCAGGCGGGCGCGGCTTCCTTCGGCGTCCCAAAGTTGCCCTTGAATGCTGTCGCGCTCCGAGCGGGACTTCGTATCGTCGAGCTCTATCACGATTTGCCCGCCCATGACCGCATCGCCGTTTTTAACGAGTATCCGTCGGACAATCCCGCCTTCCAGATGCTGAATGGTCTTGCGGCTGGACTCCGGTTCGACGACGCCGGATGCGATCGCAGCGCTTTTCAGTGGCGCCAGGACCGACCAGATTCCCAATCCGACTATGAAGACCAGGATCAACAAGTTCCCCGTCCAAACAACACCTCTGAGCCCCGGCATGGGCGAAGGGGGGGCGGGTCCGCGCTGTTTCGACTCGATCACCGGCAAATAGGCCGTCTGTTGCCTGGCCGTCGCTGTCGATCGTGGAACCAACTGCGGAGCCGTCCTTGACGAATTTGAAAATCTCGCCGGCGTTGCGTCCAGTTGAACAAGGGCCATGGCAGCGTTTCTCCCTATGTTCCTGTTCGAGACGGTGGTTGAAGATAGGTTTCGTAAATCCGCTCGCTGTCGCCGACGGCAGCCACCGTCCCGTTACGCATGATGGCAATCTTGTTGGTGACCGGCAGGATCCCCATCCGGTGAGTTATGATAACGACGGTCATCCCCCTGGATTTCATGCGTTCGATTGCCGTGAACAGCATGCGTTCGCCGTCATAATCCAGGCTCGAATTCGGATCGTCGAGAACGATCAGGGACGGATTTCCATACGCCGCCCGTGCCAGTCCCAGCTGTTGGCGCTGAGCTCGAAGGAGCAGGTTTCCACCTTCACCGATATCGGTCTCGTAGCCCTGGGGCAGCCGCATGATCGCGTCGTGCAAGCCAACCAGCTTTGCGGCGTCGATCGCTTTGCCGGGATCTCCTCCGTCCAGCCGGCCGATCACATCCTTGATCGCTCCGCCGAAAAGTTCGATGTCCTGCGGCAGGTATCCGACGTGGCGGGTTCCCCCGCAAAGGCGCAGAGCCGAGATATCCACCCCGCCGAGAAGAGCACATCCGCTCGTTGCTTGCACAACGCCTGCTATGACGCGACCGAGTGTCGATTTTCCCGATCCCGACGGACCGATGAGCGCTATGCAATCGCCGGGTGCGAGGCGCAATGTGATGCCTGTCAATATCGGCCGATCGGCGAATGGCTTGATATAGCTGACGTTATCGAGAACGAGGCCATTGGGTTCCGGTAGCGGCACCATTCGGGCATCGTGTTCAGATGCAACTGATATCAGCATTCTGTTCAAGCGATTGAAGGCACTACGCGCAAACGTAAAGGAGCGCCATGCACCTATTGCGCCCTCGATTGGTGCAAGCCCGCGTCCGAGCAGCAGGCTCGCAACGAAGATGATCCCGGCACTGCCATTGTTTGCGAGCACCAGCCAGGTGGCGGATCCCATCATGAGGATCTGCGCGAGGGTGCGGATCGATTTGGAGAAACCAAGAATGATCTCCGTCCGATGCATCGCGATGTCCTGCGCCCTTCTTGCCATTTCCGCATCGCGATAGACGATCAGCGCTGCGCCATCCTGCATGCCCATTGCCCGGATCACCTCGATGTTTTTGAGGGCGGTCGCAAATCGGATATAGCTCCTCGAAAGGGCAAGATTGGCGTAGGCAAGCGGCTCTCTCGTCGCCAGGTCCGTCAGGAACGCAAACAGCAGAAGTGCAAGCGCGCTCAGAAGACCGATGGTCCCAAGCAGCGGATGAACAAGAAAGAGCAGGAACAGGAATACCGGTGCCCAGGGAACATCAAAAAAGAGCGAGCTAGCCGGTGAATCGAGGAACTGGCGTAGTGCGGCCAGGTCCCTGTAGCATTCCGTGGCGGCTCCCGTATCGGCGCGAGCGGCATATTCGAACGATGCTGTCAGCACCATGGGCCGCAGCCTGTGGTCCAGCCAACTGCCGATGCGCGAAAGAGCTGCTCTGCGCACGATATCCAGCGTGGACCCGACCATCACGCCGATGGCGATGATCATCGTCAGCATCAGGAGCGTATCAGCGCTTCGGCTCGACAGGACCCTGTCATAGATCTGCAGGAGATAGATGGACGGCGCGAGAAGAAAGAGATTGTAGCCGCAGCTATAGAGGAAGACCAGCCCGAATGCCCCGGCACAAGCCCGGAGCGCAACAACAAGCTGTGTCGGCGGGCGCGGTGGCTTTATGGAAATTGTTGTCATTATCAGATCTCGCTGCACTTGATACTGACAAGAAGAGGCTGCTTACCTTGAGGGCCGCCGGCCGAAACCAGCGGCCCTTGAGGTCTGAGTTCAGGAGCCGAGATGGTCGACGTCGATATGGCCGAAGGCGTTTATGAAGTGATCGAGAGAATTGTTCACCGTCGTCGTTTCGGGATCCGTGTGAACCAGAGCTGACGAGATATCGCCGCCCAGAGCGTTGTTTCCGTTGCCGCCGTTGCCGCCGACGCCTGCGAGGATGGTCGCATGCTGATCGGCCAGAAGCTGCGTATATTGTGTCGCGGTCGTCGCCGCATTCACGGTAGCCGTGTCGCCGCCGCTCGAGTTTCCTTGGCTGCCGTTGGAGTGGGAATCTCCCCCCGCGCCGCCGTCGCCGCTGTTCGTGACCGCCGCCAGGAAGCCGTTCTTGGCCTGAGCAAAGCCACCGTCTCCGCCACTGCCGGCGTCCCAACCTGCCTTCTGCCAAACGTGATCGCCATTGTGCAGATGGGTATCCGCCCCGTAGACCGTTTGCACGGGGTCCACATATGCAACCGGGTTGTAGTTGATGTTCCCATCGTTGTGGCCATCTCCGCCGTTGCCGGCCTTCGCGTCACCCGCATCCGGGTTGTTGAGATGAATCGTGTCGGATATCTGTGGAATAGGCATTGATGTCACTCCTTCTACTTCGTTTCATCAGTGTTACTTTTACGGCGTGGGTATCCAGCATGTCACCGCCAGCCAATACAACCGCAGTCAAATACTGCCTGCGATTTAATCTGTGAACTATCTAGATATTCGGTGATGTTCCTTCGGATGTATACTTGCAGGTGACGAAGCGTTATTTTTGATTAGTACGAAGTGATTTGAGGCCGGATGGCATTGTCATGATCATGTCTGCGACCTCGTCGAAACGACGCCGCTTTTCGAAACAACGGCCGCCCAAGCGAACCGACTGCATTCCGGGCTTCTGATCAGGCTGCGCTTGGCGGAGGAGACCCCCGCTTGGAGCTGAAAAGCTTTCATGACCCGCCGCGAGAACGAGGGTGCAAGATGTAGGGCCTCTAACCCAAACGGGGATTGAGTGCTCGCAAACTCGCACAACGGGCGCTGCGGTCATGACGGCCAAATGGCTACAGAACTAGCCGATGGGATGTAGACGAATTGCAGGCTCTGCTTTTCTGACGTTCAGAGGCACAATGCCTGAACAATTCAGGCTGCATGGCGCCGCACGCTCGGTGGACGTGCGGTTGACCGCGGATGGAGACGGTAATGGCGGAAACTCGTTCCTTATTGGAAGACTTGCCCAAGGCGGGCACCGATCAACACCTCGCCTCCAATGTGGCCGCGGGACATCTGGCGCTGGTGCCGACTTGGCTTCCATTGGATGTCGCTTCCGGTCCAAGCTCTAATTCAGCCGGCAGCGGTGGTGACGGGATAAGCGAAGGCGTGATCAGCAGCAACGCGTTGGCCGTTTTCATGCCGTCCAATGCCGCTATTGCGGGACCTCATTCGGGTGCCGACGCTTTCCAGGGCAATGATGCGCTCATCAATCAGCATCCCACCGAAATGGCCGGGATAGGCGGGAATGGCGGAAGCGGCAATGTTGCCGTCGGCAGCGGCGATGGCACCAATCATGCCGGCACCGGGGGCAGTGGGCTTTTCTACGGTGGACTCGTAAGCACCGAAGTCGCGCTGTTTGCCCCCGTCAATACCGCCGTGGCTGCAGGCCCCGGCGCGACGGCTCACGCTGACCAATCGAACAACGCCCTGTTCCTGCAGGGCGCAACCCAGATCGGCGGCATGGGCGGCTCGGGCGGAGACCATAACGTCGCGAGCCATGGCCCGTCGATGAGCCCGGGAACTGCGCTCACATTGACCGGCGACTTTTATGCAGGTCATGGTGGCGATGGATATTTCGTCGGCACTATGGTTGACGTGAGTATCGCTATCTTCTCGCCGATCAATATCGCCATCGGCGCCGCGGGCGGCTCGGCGGAGGCCCATCAGACAAACAATGTCATTTTCGATCAGGGAGCTGTGCAGATCGCAGGCATCGGCGGCAATGGCGGTGGCTTCAACCTGTCGTCAGACACGATTTTCACCGGCAACCATGCGCTCGGCGGTGGCGGTGACGGGGTCGGATCGTCAACCGGCAGCATGGTCGATGTCAATTTCGGCTATTTCCATCCCATCAACATTGCCGTTCCCGCCGGTGGGACGGCGGACGCCCAACAGGTCGACCATGTTCTCTATGATCAACATGCGCTCCAGTTGGCCGGCATCGCAGGCCACGGCGGAGACGGTAACCTCACGGACGCCCATTCGGCTCTCGTAGACGACATTCTGAGCTTCATGCATAGCTAGAGCCTTTCCATTTTTCTTCGAAGCACGGAAATGCTCTCTTTGTTTCCACGCAATTCCGGACGCAAAACCGCAATGCACTTTTGCTGGAATTGCTCTGGCGGATAGCCTCCCCACTTGCATTGCGGAGGCTCAACTGCACGAAACCGTTCTTTGTGCCATTTTCAGGCCATATGTTGAACGCTTCCTCCACCGGGCTCTCGTCTTTTGGGCCGACATGGCACGCAACGGTCGGCTCACTGAGATTCCGAACATTCCCCAATGACCTCATCCGCATTGTCGCCGATTTCGGCCGCCAGGGGCCGTGACCTCCGGCCGCTATCGGTCGGTGCCGGCGCAGTGCTGTCTGCGGGAGAACAATGCTAACGGGTATTAATGCGTCATTAGAGCACAGTTTCACTAATCATAACGGGTAGTCAGCGATCTCAGGCTTTTGTCGCTTTTCGCGTTTGTCATTTTGCTGTCAGGTCTGCGACTGCTTTGAATTGAGATATGGAAACAAAGCCGAGCCGATCGGCAGCTCGTTATGTCCAATGGCGCTTTCCGAAATGGGTCTGTAGCAGATTGGCTGCCTTTTCAGTGCCTTTGAAAGCTTTGTTGACCCGCTTGCCGTACGTGAATTCGGCGAAGGCTGGAAAGTCTGCAGCGACAAGTCGAACCGGCAGGACTTCATGAAAAATCTCTTTAATGTGCTTTGCAATCCCAGTTATCTATCATTGATATTTTATAGACTATAAGAATTATCATGAGATGTCAGACTATTAATATCTGAAATACACTCACTTTTTCTCATGACATGTAGTGAGAACAGGAATAATATGAATAGCTGTTGCGTTGCAAATATTCGTGGGGAGCACGCAAGTGTCCGACATTACTGGAACTAGGCGCCGTATCGGGCGCAATGCACCAACTGTGATCATCATCGAGCATTCTACATTGGCGCGCACCACCGTGGTGAAGCTTCTTGAGCGTGAACTCGCCGGATGGAACGTTATAGATTTGATCTCGACCGAGAGTCTCGAGAGTGCTCTTGGAGCTGAGGTGCGTTTGATTGTATTGGGCCTGGCTGGCAGAAGTGTTGAGAGCACCAGCCTGCGTGATGATCTCGCGGCGATTGCTGCACGTTTTCCTGAGACTCCTGTCACGTTGCTCTCAGGTACGGATGACGCCATCATGGCCCGTCAGGCACTCAAGATGGGCATCCGCGGCTTATTCTCGACTTCACTTCCCGTTGACATTGCTCTTGCCGGTCTTCGTCTCGTTCTGGCAGGAGGAACATTTTTCCCGCAGCTATTGGGAGCTGGTACAGCAGGCTCAAACGAGCATAGTCCGGCCAGAAATGAAGCCGAAAAGAGCTTGGATGATAGGACGCAGTACTTGGCGATTGCTGAGTTCACTCCCCGGGAAGCGGATGTCCTCGCAGAGCTGCAATGCGGCTGTTCAAATAAGGTCATTGCAGGAAAACTCAATTTGTCGGGGCATACGGTGAAGATGCATCTGCAACACATCATGCGCAAGCTGCAGGCGCAGAACCGCACTGAAGTGGTTGCCCGCTTAATTCAAAGAGCCGCCGGTGAGCCAGACGCCTCGCCGAGTTAGGTGGTGTCGCCAGTACCGGCGGGTATCGGCGTGCCTTCGTTTCAACGGGTCTCATATCGTGATGCCTTGATCGGAACCGCGAGTCCGGCCGTCCGTTACCCTTTGAGGAATGGAGGACATGGACATGCGCAAGAGAAAAGCCATCGTCGAGGCGGCGCTCGAATCCGAGTACGAGCGCCAGGCGCTCGGGATCATGAATACGGAGCAAGCTTTAAAGCTTGAGGATTCCGATGGCCTTGTCTTCAGTCATCCGGATAAAGAGGCCGGCGTGACGGATCATTTTGTTGATCAAGATGAACTGCGCCGATTGGTGCGGCGGCCAACGTCGCCGCTTCCGGTTTTGCAATCGCGGGGTCGTGCCGCACGTTCGTCCTGAACGTCAGGCAATCATATAGCCGCCGTCCACCGGCATCGATATCCCGTTCACCATGGCCGCCTCATCGGAGAGCAGGAAAAGAACAACCTCGGCAATGTCTGCCGGCTCAGCGAAGCGACCGACCGGAATTCGCTTCATCATTCCCGCGGCCTTTTCGGGATCGCTCCATGCCTTCACCGCCATTGGCGTCAGCGTCACCGTTGGGTGGACGCCGTTGGTGCGGATGCCGTGAGGCGCAAGCTCCTTGGCCATGACCCGCGTCAAGCCATCCAACCCGCCCTTCGATGCACAATAGGTCGCGTGATCGGGGATGCCGACGAAGGATGCGACCGACGAGACATTGACGATGGCGCCCTTGCGGCCGTCCTTGATCAGCGAACGGGCATATTCCTGAGCGACGATCATCGGAGCACGCGTGTTGACCGCGACGAGACGATCGAAGGCTTCGACTGTTGTCTCCAGGAACGGCTGGAGTTCGGTCGTGCCGGCGCAGTTGATGAGGAAATCGGCGGGAAGGGCAGCGATGACAGCCTCTCTGGTCGCATCGGCGTCTGCGAGATCGACCTGGATTGCCCGGCAGCCGGGCTCCACTCGCAGCGCTTCGACATCGGCAGCACTCCGGGTCAGGGCCGCGACCTGCGCACCCCGTTCGGCGAGCATCCTTACAATTTCGCGTCCGATGCCTTTTCCGGCACCGGTCACGATGACCGTCTTTCCTTTGAAGTCCATGGGTCGTCCTCCTACAGTCTTTGGCCTGTTTCCCGATCGAAGATGTGTGCACGTCGGGGATCGATATGGAAGTACATTGTCCGTCCGGGATCCACCTCGATGCGCTCGCGGATCAGCGCGTCGATCGGCACGCCTCCCGTGCGGCCAAAGATCAATGTCTCCGAACCCGTGGGCTCGAATACCGATACCTCCACAGGAACGCCTTCCTCGCCGATCGTGATATGCTCCGGCCGGATGCCGTAGGTAACGGCTCTTCCTTCATCCGCATTTGTATCTGCCATCGGAAGGGTGATGCCCTGGTCGGTGACGACGATCTTCCTGCCGTCGCGGGTGGCTATGCGGCCCTCAAGGAAGTTCATCGATGGGCTGCCGATGAAGCCGGCGACGAAGAGGTTAACCGGGAAGTCGTAGAGATCGAGAGGCTTGCCGATCTGCTCGACCCTGCCGTCGCGCATCACCACGATCTTGTTGGCCATCGTCATCGCCTCGATCTGATCGTGCGTGACGTAGACGGTGGTGGTCTTCAGCCGCTGGTGAAGCTCCTTGATCTCGACGCGCATGGTGACGCGGAGTTTGGCGTCGAGGTTCGACAATGGCTCGTCGAACAGGAAGACCTTCGGATCTCGGACGATGGCACGACCCATCGCCACGCGTTGACGCTGTCCGCCCGACAGTTGCTTCGGATAGCGGTCGAGATAACGCGTCAGATCGAGGATCTCGGCCGCCCTGCCGACCTTCTCGTCGATCTCCGCCTTCGGACGTTTGGCCATCTTCAGCGGAAAGCCCATATTCTCGGCGACCGTCTTGTGGGGATAGAGCGCGTAGCTTTGGAAGACCATCGCGATGTCACGCTCCTTTGGAGGGGCGTCGGTGACGACACGGCCGCCGATCCGGATGTCTCCGCTGCTGACCGTCTCCAGCCCGGCGATCATCCGGAGCAGGGTGGACTTGCCGCATCCGGAGGGACCGACCAGAACGACGAATTCGCCGTCCTCGATGTCGACGCTCACGCCATGCATGACCTGAAGAGAGCCATACTTCTTGGTGACGTCGCTAACCTGTACGTTTGCCAATGTCGTTCTCCTAAAGCAGCATGCAGAAATTTAAAGTGCTACAGCGTCCTTTGCGCGTCTGAGAAGACGCGCGGCGCTGTAGTGTTTTGGTGTTGTTGACGGAATTCATCGGCTCATCCCTTCCAGACGACATAGGCGCCAAGGACCGCCGAGATTGCCGCCGCAAACCATACCGAAGGCCCGAACGGCTCGATGAACCGCATCCAGAACAGCGAGAGCGCGACCCAGATCACGATCGAGATGAAGAGCCGGTCGAACCAGTTCGTTTCGATCGGCAGAAATCCCGGCTTGCGTTCGTTATTTCCTGATTGAGACGTCATCGTTTCATCCTTTCACGGCGCCGAAGGTCAGGCCGGCGACGATGTGACGCTGGACCACCGAGAAGACGATGAGCGCCGGAACCAATGTGAGCATTGAGATCGCGGCCATGATGCCCCAGGCCGTCCCCGTCGTCGTCACATATTCAGACAAGCCGGTGGTCAGAGTCCGCGCATGGAAGTTGGTGAGCGTCGCTGCCAGCAGGTATTCGTTCCACGCAAACACCCAGGTGAGGATCAGCGTCACCGCAAGTCCGGGCCGTGCCAAAGGAAAGATGATATCATAGAGGACGGTCCATGGGCTCGCGCCGTCCATGTAGGCCGCCTCGTCCAATTCCTTCGGAATGCCTTCCACGGTCGGACGCAGCGTCCAGATGGCGAAGGGAAGGTTGAAGGAGCAATAGACCAGGATCATGCCCAGCTTGGAATCGGCGAGCGAGAAGTCGCCGATCCTGTAGACCTGCGTCAGCAGCAGGAAAAGCGGCAGGAGGAAGACCGCCGGCGGCGCCATGCGGTTGGTGATCGTCCAGAAGAAGATGCTTTCCTTGCCGGCGAGGTCGAAGCGCGTCAGGGCGTAGCAGGCAAGGAAGCCGAGCGTGGTGACGAGCAGCGCGTTGCCTGACGAAATGATCATCGAGTTGAGCATGTATCCGCGCAAGGTCGGATTGGTCAGCACGTCCTGGTAGTTCTTCCAGAAGAAGCTCCGGAGAATGACATCGGGCGTCGAGAACAGGTCGAAGGGCTGTTTCACCGATATGACGAAGAGCCAGTAAATCGGGAAAAGGGTCGCGAGGCTTATCAAGGTCCACAGGACGACCGGAAGCCAGGGAAAACGGGTCTTCATCGCATCAACCTCTCTTCACGCGGGGCGCAATCAAACCGACATAGAGCAGCCAGCAGACGACGATGGTGAGGTAAAGGACGATGACGGAGATCGCCGAACCGTAGCCGTAATTCGTCTTGGGAAAGACTTCCCTGAAGATATGGACGCCGATGTAGCGCGTCGAAGAACCCGGACCGCCGCCGGTCAGCATCAGGACTTCGTCGACGGTGCGCAGCGCGTCCATCAGCCTGATGAACACCGTGGCGAGCAGGGCCGGGCGGATCAGGGGGAGCGTGATGTGCCAGAAGATCTGGCTTTTGCCGGCACCGTCGATCTGCGCCTGCTCGAAGGGGTCTGATGGAAGCGAGACGAGTGCGGCGATTAGCGAGAGGGTGACGAGCGGCGTCCAGTGCCAGATGTCCATGATGACAGTGACGGTGAAGGCCGCGACAGCGCTCTGGCCGATATTCAGATCGTAGCCGAACCAGCTCCTCAGAAGATAGGGAATGATGCCGATGGACGGGGTGGTCATCAGCTTCCAGACTGAGCCGACGATGATTGGCGCCATGATCAGCGGCAGCGTATGGATCGTGCGAAACACCGCTTTTCCGGGAAAATCCTTGAGCAGCGCCTGGGCGAGGATGTAGCCAAGGACCAGCTCCGACACGACCGCGAAGAAGACGAATGTCAATGTGATGCCGAGCGATGCCAGGAACTGCGGGTCGAAGACGAGCCGCCGATAGTTCTCAGCCCAGTTGAAAATCATGCCCGGATTGGCCGCGAAGGGATTCCATGAATGGAAAGAGACCCAGAGGACGTAGATGAAAGGAAAGATCCCGAACAGTCCGAGGATCACTATGGTCGGTGACAGCAACAGCCACCCGAGCTTCTGCGAATGCATCGCCTATCCCCCATTGAACGTTATGTGGACGTCCGCTCCATCTGGGAACGGAAGATGACGGGTCGTCGGAACGACCCGTCAAGTTGGGGAGGATGTTTTATTTGCGATAGCCGAGCGAGGTGAGCTCTTCTTCAGCCTTGGCCGCCATCTGGTCGAGGCCTTCATCGGGCCCGATCTTGCCGGTCAGGATGTCATAGAAGATAGGAGCGGTCGCTTCACGCACCTGCGCATGGAAGGGGTAGGGGGGAGCGCCGGCGAAGAGCTTGCCGTCGTCCTTCAGCATCGTGTAGAAGCCGCCAAGCTTGACGTCCATCTCCTTCACCTTCGGATCGTCGAACGTCGCCTTGTTGGTGATGCGCGGTGCGGCGATGGCCCAATCGGGCTGCACTTCGTTCTGGCCGATGAATTCGAGGAACAGCAGTGATGCTTCCTTGTTCTTGGACGTGACCGGAACGCCGAAGGCGCCGCCATCGTAGTAGCCGATATAGCCCTTTCCAGCTTTCGCGTCGTCCAATACGCCCGGCTCGAGCGGCGGCAGAGCGAAACCGACCTGGCCGACCACCTTCGACTGCGCCGGATCGCTTGCGATCCACGCGGCGTTCTCACCGTAGATCAGGCCCTGGGCGACGCGGCCCGCGGCGAAGGTCGTCGCGGTTTCCGTCCAGGTTGACTGCGTCGATTCCGGAGGAGCGATGTCGCGCAGGTGCAGCCAGTACTTCAACGCGGCCTTCGCCTTGTCGCCGTTCATTGCGCCGCCATGTTCGACCGTCGCCGCATAATTGTTCTTGGCGTCGATGCCCCAATTGTAGACGCCGAAGGTCGGCGCGATGGACTCGAAGAATTCATACCAGGACGCCGGATGGCCGGTATGTGCCTGAGCGGTGGTGCCCCAGAGCTCCATACCGTTGTCCTTGCCGTACTTCGTGAAGAATTCGGCGATCTCGGTGTATTCCGCGTGTGTGGTCGCCGGCTTCAGGTCCTTGCCGGTTTCCTTCTTGAAAGCTTCCTTGATCTTCGGATCTTCGAACAGGTCCTTACGATAGAGATACGCCTTCAGGAAGGCTTCCATCGGAACGCCGAAGAGATCGCCGCTCGCGTCCTTGAAATAGTCGGCAAAGCTGGTGAAGTTCGCATCGTCGTAGGTCGGCGCCTTCAGATCCGGCTGGTCTTTAAGCGTCTTGGTGATGTCGACGAGGAAATTCCTGGCGAGATAGGAGTAGATGATGTCCTGCTCGATGTAGACCATGTCATAGATACCAGTCTTGGCTTCCATGTCCTTGATGGCCTTGTCGTACATCTGATCCCAGGACGTCGTCTCGATGTCGACCTTGATGCCGGTCTTCTTTTCGAATTCCGGAGCAAGCACATTCCTGATGTAGTTCGATGGCGGGGTGCTTTCGGTGACGCCGTGCAGTGTCACGCCCTTGAATTTGGCGCCGGCGTCGGACCAGAAATCAGCCCAGGCAGGCGAAGCAGTGGCGGCGAGGCTGAGCGTCAGCGCAAGCGCGCTAGCCTTCAAAGCATAGTTCATTTTCAATCCTCCCAAAGTGCAGCGAGATCATTTCGCCGGTCCTTTGTGTAGGCCAAAAAAACCACCGGCGCAACATTTGTTGTCTAAACATGCAAATAGAGGATCTATCCTATTGATTTTCGCAGAAACTAATTTCCGACGGAGGGTTGAATGCAATTGGCGCAAGCTTAAAATGTTGCATTGCAAGGTATTTTTGCAAAGCAGCAAAAGATTTTAAGCCAAAATTATTTGTTGTCTTGCCAAACTAAATGGCATAGCACTGTCCGCAGCCAAAGGCATTTTTTGGAGGAAAAGGCTATGCGTCGATTGGGTATCCATTCATTTGTATGGACAGGCGGCCAAACGCAGGAAGGGCTGGAGATGGCCCTCAACAAGACGGCCGAACACGGATATCGCACCATCGAATTTGCCTATCTGCGCCCCGAGAAATTCAATCTCGATCGACTGGCAAAGCTTGCGCAGTCGCTTGACGTGGAGATTGGCGTGACGATGGGCCTGCCGCTCGACAGGGACGTATCGAGCGAGGATACCTCAGCTGTGTCCGCCGGCAAGCAGACGCTGGCCGACGCCGTTCGGGCGGTCCGTGACATCGGCGGCAACAAGCTGGGCGGAATTCTCTATTCCGCGCACACCAAGTACAATCGCCAACCGACGAAGAAGGGCTGGGACAATAGCGTCGCCGCGATCGCCGCAACCGCCGAAGTCGCCAGACAAGCGAACGTCGACCTCGTCCTGGAGGTTGTCAACCGGTTCGAGACCAACCTGCTGAATACGGCAGCGCAGGGGCTGAAGTTCGTCGCCGAGACGGGATCGGAGCATGTCCGTCTCCACCTCGACACATTCCATATGAACATCGAGGAAGCCAATCCGGCCGCGGCGATCCGCTTGGCCGGCGACAAGATCGGCTACTTCCACATCGGCGAGAGCAATCGCGGTTACCTCGGTGACGGTGTCATCAACTTCGATCTGATCTTCGACGCTCTGCTCGACATCGACTACAAGCGCGACATCGTGTTCGAAAGCTTCTCGACGACGGTCGTGGACGAAGGCCTGTCGCTCGCCTGTGCGATATGGCGCGACACCTGGGAGGATAATGATCCGCTTGCGGCGCACGCGAAGCGCTACATCGAGCTGAAATATGACGAGGCCAAGCGCCGCCGCGCCACAAACGCGCGGCCCTGATTATCCCTCTGACAGCCTGTTCCAGTCGTGTAAGGGTTGGGCCGACTGAAGGGAATTGAAACATGAACGACACCGTCTCCATCGGAAGTTCGCCGCGCAGGATCCGACAGAACAATATCGTCGCCGCCTTGCAGACGATCTATGCCCACCGAAGCCTCAGCCGGGCGGATCTCGCCCGGAAGCTCGGGATGAATCGCTCGTCCTCGGGAGAGATCGTCGCCGAGCTGACGGAAGGCGGGTTTGTTCAGGAGTCGGACGAGAGCGGCAAGCAGCGCCTGGAGCATTCCCGTGCCGGGCGTCCTGGTATCATGCTCGAACTGGTCCCCGATGCCGCATTCTTCGTCGGGATCGAGATTGGCGTCGAGCATATATCGGCTGCAGTTGTCGATCTCTCCGCCGAAGTCCGGGCATGTCGGAAAATCGCGTTCGACACCATGTCGTCGACCGTGGAGGAGGCCGTGGCGCGGGGTGTCGAGCTGATCGTCGGCGCGATGGCGAAGGGGATGATCGGACGCTGCAAGGGTCTCGGCATATCGGCGCCGGCCCACATCCGGCCGGACGGAATTGTCACCCTCGCACCCATCATCGGCTGGCGGGAGGTGTCGTTGAAGGAGATTGGCCGATCCGCCTTCCTGGCCGCCTTCCCGGCCGCCGTCCCGATCGCAGTTGAAAACGACGCCAACGCGTTTGCGATCGGCGACAGCTATCGTCACGGCGTCTCAGGCGTGACCCTGTTCCTGCTGATGGAAACCGGCGTTGGTGGCGGTATCATGATCGATGGCAAGCTGTTCCGGGGCGGCCACGGCCTGGCGGGAGAAATCGGTCACACCCTGGTGCCGGGAAGCGGCGGTCAGAAGTTTGAGCAACTGATCGGTCGCGAAGTGCTGATCAGGCAGTATCGCGAGGCTATTGGACGTAAGCACGTCGATCTGCAGGAATTCCTTGGCGACGTTCATGACCGTGTCCCGGCCGCGGTCAATATCGCCGAAACCTGGTCGCGCCATCTCGCATATGCATTGCTGCAGGCCTGTCGGCTGCTCGACCCCGACAGGATCGTGCTGGGTGGCTCTGTGGCATCCCTCTACCCGATGGTGGCCGCCCGGGTGGCGGTCCACATGTCGGAGGGCCAGAGTATACCTTTCCCCACGCCGGAGATCGTCGYGGACGATGATGCGGAGTTCGGCTCCGCCTTCGGGGCGGCGTGCATGTTGCACCAGCGCTTTCTGTCATTGGAGAGCGAGGAGTTCGGCGGCGAGGACGGTGCGCTGATCCAGTCGGCGACGAGTTGACGACAAGAACGATCGAAAGCAGGATTGCAAATGACTTCAGTACTGGCTCCGGACCCGCTTGGTCCCACCGTTTGCGTAGGGGAGATCCTCGTCGAGATCGTCGCCACGACGGTCGGAGACGGCTTTCTCAAAGCCCAGCCGCTCGTCGGTCCGTTCGCGAGCGGAGCGCCGGCGATCTTCATCTCGCAATGCGGGCGCCTGGGCGGCAAGGCCGCAATGGTCGGCGCCGTCGGCGATGACGATTTCGGTCGTGTCAATACCGATCGCCTCAAACGCGACGGCGTCGACGTTTCGACGATCTCGATCGATTCGGATTACCCCACAGGCAGCGCCTTTGTCCGCTACCGCAAGGATGGCTCCAGGGATTTCGTCTATAACATCGCCACATCAGCAGCTGCGCGCTTCGGCTGGTCTCAAGCGGTCGGCGATCTCATCCATCGGAGCGGACATCTTCACGTGATGGGTTCCGCTCTGTCGGTCCCCAGCGCGCGCGCGGTGATCGACAAGGCGGTCGACATCGTCAAGGCGCGGGGCGGAACCCTCTCAGTGGATCCGAACATTCGCAAGGAATTGAAGCTGGATGAGGATACCGAGCGCCGCTTTTCCAAGCTTGTCGCTGCCGCCGATCTGCTTCTGCCGTCCGGAGAGGAGCTTGAGCGTGCCGCCGGCGTCGAAGGCGAGGCAGAGGCGATCCGCCGCTTGTTCGAGATGGGTGTCAAGGAGATCGTGCTGAAGCGCGGCGCCGAAGGCGCGACCTACTTCGGCAGGGACGGAGACCGCATCGACGCTCCGGCATTTGTCGTTCAAGAGGTCGACCCCACCGGCGCCGGCGACTGCTTCGGCGGTGCCTATCTTACCTGCCGGCGGCTCGGAATGTCTCCGCAGCAAGCTCTGACCTATGCCTCGGCCGCCGGCGCCCGCAACGTGACGGTCCTCGGTCCGATGGAAGGTGCCGGCACTCAGCAAGAACTCGATGCATTCATCGCTTCAACCGAAAGGCGCCCGTGATGCAGGTGCATCTCAACGAACTGGCCAAGATGAGGATCGAAGGCCACCCCAGAGGCGTGACCTCCGTATGCTCGGCCCATCCGATCGTGCTTCGCGCCGCACTCCGACACGGGCGGCAACAGGCAAGCACCGTCCTGATCGAAGCGACCTGCAACCAGGTCAATCACCTCGGCGGCTATACCGGAATGACGCCAAGCGACTTCGCGTCCCTCGTCCGCAAAATAGCAGTCGAGGAAGGGTGCCCGGAAAATCTGATCGTTCTCGGCGGCGATCATCTCGGCCCCAATCCTTGGCGTGACCGGCCGGCCGAAGAGGCCATGGCCGAGGCGGAGAAGATGGTTGCCGCCTATGTCGAGGCCGGGTTTCGCAAGATTCACCTCGATGCGTCGATGGGCTGCAAGGGCGAGCCGGTGGCGCTCGACGACGAAACCACCGCCCATCGCGCCGCCCGGCTCGCGGCGGTCGCCGAGGCCTCGGCGAAGAAGAGCGGCGGCGCAATGCCGGTTTATGTCATCGGCACCGAAGTGCCGCCGCCAGGCGGGGCCGATCATGCCCTGACAACCATCGATCCGACGGCGGCCGCAGCGGCGCTGAAGACGATCGAAGTCCACCGCCGGATCTTTGCGGAGGCAGGACTCGGCCAAGCGTTTGAACGGGCCATCGGGCTGGTCGTTCAGCCGGGCGTCGAGTTCGGCAATCAGAATGTCATCCTTTACGACCGCAGCAAGATAGACGCGCTGAAGTCGGTGCTCACCAAGGAGCCGCAGTTTGTCTTCGAGGCGCATTCGACAGACTATCAGGGGACCCAGCCCTTGGYCGCGCTGGTGGAGGATGGCTTTCCCATTCTGAAGGTCGGTCCCGAACTGACCTTCGTCCTGCGCGAGGCGCTCTACGCGCTGGATGCGATCGCATCGGACCTTTTGCCCGATTACGGCCAGCGTCCGCTCTATGCGGCGATGGAAGCGCTGATGCTCGATCAGCCCGGCAACTGGAGCCGCCACTACCACGGGACAAACGCCGAGATGCGCTGGCTGCGGCATTACTCGCTGTCTGACCGCATTCGCTATTATTGGGCGTCGGCTGAAGCCCAAGAGGCCGTCGGGCGCCTGTGCGAGGCGCTTCGAGGGCAAATTGTACCGCTGCCCTTGTTTTGGCAGCATATGCCGGCCGCACAGGAATTCGCAGATGCGCCGCTCGATCCGGAACAGGTTTTGATCTGGAGGGTGACGAAGAGTCTCTCGGACTATCACGCCGCCTGCGGCGTCGGGAAGAATTGACAATCAGGATCAAGACAGGAGGAAAATCGATGACGGAATTGAATGGGAAGATCGCGGCGGTCACGGGTGCTGCGTCCGGAATTGGACTCGCTTCGACGGAGGCAATGCTCGCCGCTGGCGCGACGGTCGTGCTGGTGGACCGCGATGAGAAGGCCCTTGAGACGGTTTGTGCCCGGCTTGGCGAGCGCGCTATTCCGCTCAAGATCAACTTGCTGGATCCGGGCGAGTGTGCGGGACTGCTCGATGGCATCCTGTCGAAGACCGGCAAGCTCGATATCCTGCATGCCAATGCAGGCACCTATATCGGCGGCGACCTGATGGAAACCGACCTCGATACCATCGATCGGATGCTCAATCTCAATGTAAACGTCGTCATCAAGAACGTTCGAAGCGTCATTCCGCACATGATCGAACGCGGCACCGGCGACATTGTCGTCACCAGCTCCGTCGCTGGACACTCGGCGATTCCATGGGAACCTGTTTATTCGTCATCGAAGTGGGCGATGACCTGCTTCGTCCAGACGATGCGACGCCAGCTTCTGAAAAGTGGCATTCGTGTGGGGTCGGTTTCTCCAGGGCCGGTGATCAGCGCTTTGCTTGCGGACTGGCCGGAGGAAAACCTTCGCAAGGCCAAGGAGGCCGGAGCCTTGATCGAGCCCAAGGAAGTCGCCGACGCGATCATCTTCATGCTGACCCGTCCGCGCAACGTCACTATCCGCGATATCGTCGTGCTTCCAAGCGCCTTTGACATTTGAGGAGACGCGAAATGAGCTACCAGCAGAAATTTCGCCTCGACGGCGAACGGGCGGTGGTCACAGGCGGAGGGCGTGCGATCGGTCTCTGCTGCACCGAGGCGCTGGCGGAGGCGGGCGCCGCCGTCGTCGTCATCGAACGCAGCGAGGCCGACGCTGTGCAAGCACTTGCGTTGCGCGACAGAGGCTACGACGTCGAAGTCCGGGTCGGCGACGTCACAGACGCGGCCCGAATGGACGCGATCGCGGCTGAACTCGCCGACGGCGGGCGGCCGGCGACCATCCTGGTGAACAATGCCGGAATTGGCCAGAGCGGCATCCCGGCGCAGGATCTCACCGACGCCGATTGGCTGCGCATGATGGACGTCAATCTCAACGGCGTCTTCTGGTGCTCGCGCGCCTTCGGCCGTCCGATGATTTCGATGAAACGCGGCGCCATCGTCAACCTCGGCTCGATGTCGGGGACGATCTGCAACCGGCCCCAGCCTCAGACGGCCTATAACGTCTCCAAGGCGGCAGTCCATCACCTCACGCGCTCGTTGGCCGCCGAGTGGGCACACCACGGTATCAGGGTAAATGCCGTTGCGCCCACCTATATCGAGACACCGATGGTGGTGGCCGTCGAAGCCAATCGCGAGCGTATTCCGCTCTGGCTCGCCGACACGCCGATGGGCAGGATGGGAACGCCGGAAGAGGTTGCCAGCGCGGTCCTCTTCCTCGCCTCGGGCGCGGCCAGCCTGATGACCGGGGCGATCGTCAACGTCGATGCGGGATTCACCTGCTGGTAGTTCTTCCCGGACGAGGCGCGAGCGCGCCTCGTCCGCATCGGAAAAACCAGTATGGAAACGTTACCACATTATCTTGACTCGCATTCCTGCTGCGTTTATCCAAATGTGGAAACGTTACCATATCGGGAGGAAGCTTGATGAAATCCGCGCGATTGAACCGACTTTTCGGCGTGTCTGGAAATTGTTTTGACGTTGCTATCGATCACGGCATGTTCAATGAACGGACTTTCCTCGCCGGCATCGAGAACATGAAGACTGCGATCGAGGTGATCGCGCAAGCGGCGCCGGATGCAATTCAGCTGCCGCCGGGAACCGCACCCATGCTGCAGGYGATCCCCGGCAAGCAGCGTCCGGCGCTGGTGCTGCGCACCGACATCGCCAACATCTATGGCAATCCCCTGCCGTCTCAGCTGTTTTCCGAAATGATCGACAGGGCGGTGGAACAGGGCGTTGCGTTGGATGCCGCCTGTGTCGTCGTCAATCTCTTGATGCTGCCGGACCAGCCGGAAGTCTACCGCGCCTGCGTGCGCAATGTGAACAGCCTGAAACGCGAATGCGAGATCTACGGCATGCCGCTGATGGTCGAGCCGCTCGTCATGCAGGACAATTCCAAGGGCGCCTACATGGTCGACGGCGCGATCGACAAGATCCTGCCGCTCGTGCGCCAGGCGGCCGAACTCGGCGCCGATATCATCAAGGCCGACCCCTGCGACAATGTCGAGGAATATCACCGTGTGGTCGAAATCGCCCAGGGCCTGCCGGTGCTCGTGCGCGGCGGCGGACGCGTTTCGGATCAGGAAATCCTGATCCGCACCAAGCAGTTGATGGAGCAGGGCGCCCGTGGCATCGTCTATGGCCGCAACGTCATCCAGCATCACAATCCCGGCGGCATGACGCGGGCCTTGATGGCGATCGTCCATGACAAGGCTTCCGTCGAGCAAGCCTCGCTGCATATTGGCTGACGCACGTCTGGGAGGAGATGTCATGACGAAAATATTCCGCTTCGGCGTCATCGGCTGCGGTCTGATGGGGCGCGAGTTCGCCAGCGCCGCGGCGCGCTGGCTGCATCTGGCCGATGTGAAGGCGCGACCGGAAATCGTCGCCGCCTGTGATACCAACGCAACGCTGCTCGACTGGTTCAGGGATCATGTGCCGACCGTTCGGCAGTTCACCGCCGACTATAAGGAGCTTCTGGCCAATCCCGAGGTCGATGCGGTCTATTGCGCTGTCCCGCATGTGCTGCACCAGCAATTCTACATCGACATCCTGAAGGCCGGAAAGCATCTTCTCGGCGAAAAGCCCTTCGGCATGGATGCCGCTCAGAACCGGGAGATCATGGCGGTTCTCGCCGAGCACCCCGAACTTCTGGTCCGCTGCTCGTCGGAAATGCCTTTCTTCCCCGGCGCGCAGAAGGTCATCGCGCTCGCAAAAAGCGGCGAGATGGGGAATATCCTCGAAGTCGAGGCGGGTTTCCTGCACTCTTCGGATATCGACCGGCAGAAGCCGATCAACTGGAAGCGCATGGCCGATATCAATGGCGACTATGGCTGCATGGGTGATCTCGGCATGCATGTGCTGCACGTGCCGCTGCGTCTCGGCTGGCGCCCGACCACCCTGCATGCGCAATTGGTCAAGAAGGTCACCGAACGTCCTGACGGCAAGGGCGGCATGTTGCCCTGCACCACCTGGGACAATGCCACGATCAGCAGCCGCGTGCGCACCGGGGATCAAGATTTCCCGATGGTGCTGAAAACCTGGCGCATCGCGCCCGGCGAATCCAACACCTGGTACATCCGCGTTCTCGGCATGAAGAAGAGCGCGTTCTTCAGCACGAAGTCGCCGCGCCAGTGGCAGTGGATGGACTATAATGGCGGTGTCCAGGCCTGGAGCACCGAGGATCTTGGTTATGGCTCGCTGTTTCCAGCCATAACAGGCAAGATCTTCGAATTCGGTTTTGCCGACGCCATACAGCAGATGTGGGCGGCCTTTGTAGATGAGCTTGCCGGAGGAGATGCCAACGGTTTCGGCTGCGCGACGCCGGCCGAGGCCCAGGCGCATCACGCAGTCCTGACGGCAGCCCTCAAATCCGGTCGCGAGGACGTCGTGGTACCGGTCGCGTATGACGGGGCGTCAGCCTGATGAGGCGCTCCGAGATCAACGCCGCGTTGCTGCGGGCAACCGAGACCCTCGAGCGCTGGCACTGGTCCTTGCCGGCATGGGGCTCCTGGACGGCGGCGGATTTTGCCGCTCATCCCGAGGCATCAGCCTATTTGCGCGCCCATCAGCTGGGTTGGGATGTCACCGATTTCGGCTCGGACCGGTTCGCCGAATGCGGTCTCGTGCTGTTTAGCCTGCGCAATGGCATCGTCGATATCTGGGGTGAACGGACCTATGCCGAAAAGCTGCTCTTCGTTGGCGAAGGGCAGGTTACGCCGACCCACCGTCATGCGGCGAAGATGGAAGACATCATCAATCGCGCCGGCGGCGATCTCGTCATCGAATTTGCCGCAACCGATGCCGATGGCAATGTGCTGGCGGAGGATGTGACGGTGCCGGTAGACGGGCTGCAGCACCGGCTCGCTGCATGGGAGCCGCTGGTTCTCCAACCTGGCCAGAGCGTGACGATCCGCACCGGGCTTTACCACCGTTTTTACGGCAGGAAAGGCGGCGGACCTGTCCTTGTCGGCGAGGTCAGCGAGGTCAACGACGACAACAGCGACAATTTCTTTCTGGAGCCGATCGCACGCTTTGCCGCGATCGAGGAAGATGAGCCGCCGCTGAGACCCTTGTGGAACGAAGGAGTCAGCTGATGCGAGCTGGGGAGGGGGTTCACGATCGCGACAGTCGGAAGCAGGGCGGCATCGTCTGCGCGGGAAACTTCATCGTCGATCGCGTCCACACCCTGTCCTATTGGCCCGAACAGGGCAATCTCGCGCATATCCTGAACCAGGATCTGGGCGTGGGGGGCGGGGCGGCCAATGTCGTCACCGATCTGGCCTCGCTTGGATTTCCCGGAAAGCTGGCGGCGGCGGGATGCATCGGCGCCGATCAGGACGGAGAGATCGTCAAGGCCCGCCTTGCACTTGCCGGCGTCGATGTCGGTGGGCTGACCGCGCTTGCCGACCGGGTGACGGCGCATACGCATGTCATGAATGTGCCCGGCCAGAACCGGACCTTCTTCTATCATGGCGGCGCCAACGATGCCGTCACCGACAAGCTTGTCTCACCCGCAGCCTTCGCCAAGGCCGGTTATCGGCTGTTCTATCTCGGTTATCTCATGCTGTTGCCGGGTCTCGACCGCATTGGCCTTGACGGCCGTTCGGGAGCATCGCGCCTGCTGGAAGCCGCGCGCTGCGCCGGCCTGACGACCTGTGTGGATTTCGTATCGAGCGAAGACCCGGAATTTGCGGCCAAGGTCGGCGTCGCACTGCCCTTCTGCGATTTCCTGATCATCAACGAGATGGAGGCGGGGCGGGCAACCGGCGTTATCGTTCGCGATGCGGAGGGAGATTTGATCGAGGCGGGGCTTTTGGAAGCGGGCGAGCGCCTGCTTGCCGCAGGCGTCGCCAAGGGCGCGATCATCCATGCGCCGGAAACCTGCTTCTGGTTTGCATCAGGCGCTTCCCCGATCATCACGCGTTCACGACCTGTCGATCCCGATGACATCGTCAGTACCGTCGGCGCTGGGGACGCTTTCTGCTCCGCCGTGCTCTACGGCCTGCATGAGGACTGGCCGGTCGAGCATATCTGCGCCGTCGCGCATGCCGCAGCTGCGCGTTGTCTCAAGGGGGCGACGGCCACCGATGGTATCCCCGACATGTCCGTCCTTCTTCGCGAGGCGAAGGAGACGAACCCGGAATCCGCTTAGCCCATTGGCGTCGCTCAGGAGGGCGGCTCCGATTATCGTTCAGTCAAAAGGGGAGGAGCAAACATGAAGCTATTCGTTATGGCAGCCGCGCACGGCGCCTTTGCCAATTTAGGCGCGACCGGGGAGGCAATGCAATGACATATGCGGAAACGGCGCGGCTCTCCGGTAAGGTGGCATTGGTCACGGGGGGAGCGAGCGGCATCGGCAAGGCGGTATGCGAACGTTTTGCCGCCGAAGGCGCGAGGGTTGTCGTGGCGGACCTCGACAGTGAACGATGCGCACGGGTGGCCGAAGCGATCGGCCCTCATGCCTGGGGTGTAGCGCTTGACGTGACCAGCCAGGACAGCATCGAAGAAGCTGCGCGCTTCACTATATCAACCGCCGGCAAGATCGACATCCTGGTCAATGCCGCAGGCATTTACGAGGTCGAGTCCATTCTGGAAATATCCCGGGAGCGGACCGCGAGGGTATTTCAGGTCAATATCGAAGGCCTGATCTTCATGACGCAGGCCGTTGCCCGGCACATGGTGGAGAGAGGGGAAGGTGGACGTATCATCAACTTCTCGTCCCAGGCTGGGCGCCGGGGCGAAGGACCGGCAGTGGCTTACTGCGCTTCCAAGGCGGCCGTCATCAGCATTACTCAAAGCTGCGCTTTGGAGCTGATCCGTTATGGGATCAACGTCAACGCCATCGCTCCCGGCGTCGTCGATACGCCGATGTGGGACGTCGTCGATGCAAAACTCGGCAGCCGGGAGGRTTTGAAACCCGGTGACGTCAAGCGCCGCGTGGCCGCCGCCGTTCCCGCCGGACGATTTGGCGCCCCCCACGAACAAGCTGCCATGGCGGCCTTCCTGGCCGGGCCCGATGCAGCATACATCGTGGCGCAGTGCTATAATGTCGATGGCGGCAATGTCATGAGCTGAGCGCTTGAGCCGTGCCCGGAATGGTCGATGCCGCGGGGCGGATGTCATCCTGCATACGGCTTCATCAGCACGAAGAGGCAATCGAACTTGATGTCTGGAGGAGTGAAATGAAGGCTGTACGCTTGGAGTCGATCGGGTCTTTGACCATGCGCAGCGTTGAGAAACCGGTTGCCGGGCCAGGCGAGCTGCTTGTCCGGATTGCAGTGGCCGGCATCTGCGGTTCCGATCGCCACATGTACAAGGGCGAGTATCCGACAGCGATCCCCGTGACGCTGGGCCACGAATTCTCCGGCATCGTCGAAGCGATCGGCGATGGGGTGACACGGTTTACCGGCGGTGAGTTGGTGACGGTCGACCCGAATATTTCGTGCGGCACCTGTCGGGCCTGCACGCAGGCGCGGCCGAACCTGTGCGAGAGCTTGACCGCCATCGGCGTGACACGGGATGGCGGCTTTGCCGAATATGTTGCGGTGCCGCAGGCCCAGGCCTTCGTCCTGCCGGCTGATCTCGATCCCGTTCACGGCGCCTTCAGTGAACCGCTGGCCTGCTGTATCCACGCCATCGACAAGGCAAGGATCCGTCCGGGCGACAGCGTCGCGATCCTCGGCGGGGGCGTGATCGGTCTGCTCATGGTGCAACTGGCTCGTCTGGCTGGGGCAGGCGAGATCATTTTGATCACGCGGCAGCAATCGAGACGCCAAACGGCTCTGCGCCTGGGGGCGACGCACACCTTCGACCCGGCCTCGGAAACAATCGCTTCTGTTCGAGAGGTCACCAAAGGCGGCGCAGACGTGGTCATCGAGTGCGCCGGCGTGAGCGACACGCTGCAAAGCGGTCTGAAAATGGCGCGGCGCGGTGGTACCTTCGTGCTTTTCGGGGTCACACCGGCGGGTGTCGAGGTGCCGGTTCTGCCCTTCGATCTGCTGGTAAACGAAGTCGATATCAGGCCGGCCTACCTCAACCCCTTCACCCATTCGCGGGCTGCGGCAATGGTCGCGAGCGGGGCGTTGGAGCTGGATGCATTGGTCACCAAAACCATCAGTCTCGAGGAGGTCGCCGACGTGGTGGGCAACGCGCCATTGCCAGGCGAGATCAAGGTCATCGTCCGGCCCTAGCTTCGGGGTCCACCTCAGTTGCGGACGGGGCCGGTGGAATCGCGCTCGATCAGGGTGACCGGCACTTTTACGATCGCACCTTGCCGAGATTCGTCTCCTGTTTGGTGTTCCTCGATCAGCGCTTCCAGCAGCCGTGCTGCCTGCTGTCCGACATCGCGGATCGGCTGCGCGACCGTTGTCAACCGTGGAAAGACGTAGGCAGCCTCCGGCAGATCGTCGAAGCCCACGACCGAATAGTCGCCCGGAACGGAAAATCCGCGATCCTGGATGGCATGGATTGCGGCAATCGCCGAAACGTCGGTCGTGCCGATGATCGCGGTGACCTCGGGTCGAGACGACAGCAATTCTCGCGCCAGCCGGTAGCTCTCTGCAAAGCTGTGCTCTTCCGCCATCGCCACGGTGGCAGGCGCGATCCCATCTTTCGCCATCTCCGCCGTGATGCCCTGAAAGCGAAGTTGGATCGGCTGGCTGTGGGCCGGCGCGCCGACGATGGCGATTGCCCGGTGGCCGAGGTCGACCAGATGGCGCGCCATCAGCCGTCCGCCTTCCTCGTGATCGGCCATGACAGCGTCGTCAGCGATGCCGCTCAGCTCGCGGTCAATGGCGATGATTGGAATGCCAGCGTCCCGGAGCACCCCGAAATGCTCGATGCTGCCGAAGGCGCTTGCCACGATGACGCCGTCGACGCGCTGGGCGAGCAGCATCGATATGTAGCGCACCTCATGGTCCATATTTTCCGCCGTGCTGCAGATCAGCGTCTGATAGCCGTGCTGGAACAGTTCCTGTTCGATCGCATGGGCGAGGATGCCGAAGAAAGGCACGTCGATCGACGGCAGCATCAGTCCGATCATCCGGCTTGGTGCACCGCGCAGCATACGGGCACCCTTGCTGGGCGTGTAGTTCAGCGTTCGGATAGCCGCCTCGACCCGCTCCCTGAGCTCAGGCGAGGCATAACCGCTGTTGTTGAGCACGCGCGAGACCGAAGAGACCGATGTTCCTGCAAGTTTAGCGATATGTCTGATGCTGGTCGTCACGTGCTCGCATTTCTTTATCTACGCCGCCGCGCGTCCTTTCCAGACCCGCAAAAGACGCTAGCACAGTAGCGGTCGAACATTCATCAGACGGGCTGCTGAAGTTCACCTTTTTCATTTGTCACTCACTAGATCACTAGCGGGGCGCCGCATCAAGCACGCGCCGCTAGTCAAAGATTTGGCCATCACAGCCGAAGGCCGCCGGTAGCCTGCGCTAACTTGCGTTAAACCACTACGCCGCTTAAAACGCCAATACACGGAATAGGATTGGCTTCCATATGTCGAAATCGGTATTGGCGTCCACAGCCATCAAAAGCACTGCTCCCGCCCTCTCCCGAGGGCTAAAGCTTCTAGAATTTATCGCGCGCAGCGACGAGCGCCAGACATTGACGACAATTGCGAAAGAGCTCGATATCGCCATGAGCTCGGCTCATTCTCTCTGCAAAACGCTGCAGACAGATGGCTATATCGAACGCTTTTCAGATGGAACCTTCGATCTCACTCTGAAGGTGCTCGATCTCGCGAGCTCCAAAATCAATAAATATGATATCGTGCAGCACTTCTATGACGCCTGCGACGATATTCCCATTATCCGAGAAAATGCGGCTGTCATCTCTGTGTTGGACGGCAGCGACGTCTTCTACATTGGATCACGGACGTCGCCACAGCCGCTGGGCGTGACTTTCAAAGTGGGAATGCGGCTGCCGGCTTGTTGTACGGCAAGCGGGCGAGCGCTGCTCGCGGCGATGACCGATGAAGAGGTGAAGGCGCTCTATCCCGACGACAAGCTGCCCCAGGTGACTAAGGCCAGTACCGAGACTCGTACCGAGCTGCTAGCGATTCTGGCCGAAGCGCGCCGCAACGGTTATGCGGTGGAAAAAGGCGGTACGCGGCCACATATGTACTCCTACGGCGCGCGCGTCGCCAGCTCGGTCGGGCGCTCGACTGCGGGGGTCGCGGTCATGCTCTACGAGGGCGACGCGACAGCCGAGGTCGAATCCAAGGTCGTTATCGCCGTCCAGGAACTCGCTAGCCGCCTGTCCAGATTCGGACAGATCCTCGCCTGATACCTTCGCTCGCTAGCCGCGGATTGTCCGTCTACGCTCGACGGCTCCGCGGTTTTTCTGTAGCGAAAGAGGACTTCAGCATATAGAATGCTATTCTGTATGTTGAATACCGAGGGAACGATGACGAAAGGGAGGTGGATATGACAAGGTTTCGAGCGGCGGTAGTTCAGGCCGCACCAGTTTCAGGCAACACGAGCGCGACGGTCGACAAGACGATTAGGTTGATACGGGAAGCCGCAGCTCTAGGGGCAAATGTTGTCGTGTTCCCGGAGGCCTTTATTGGCGGTTATCCGAAGGGCGCCAATTTCAATATCTACATCGGCGCACGTACGCCTGAGGGCCGTCAGGAATTCGCCGACTATCACGCAGATGCAATTGTCGTGCCCGGGCCAGAAACGGCCGACCTCGCCGAGGCCGTGCGTGAGGCGGAGCTCTTTCTGACAATCGGGGTGATCGAGCGCGACGGCGGCACACTATATTGCACGGCGCTCTATTTCACGCCCGAGGGCCTTGCAGGCAAGCACCGCAAGCTCATGCCAACCGGAGCAGAGCGGCTTTGCTGGGGCTTCGGCGACGGCTCAACGCTCGACACGGTCGAAACCCCTTGGGGGCCGATGGGCGCAATCATCTGCTGGGAAAACTACATGCCGCTGATGCGCACGGCCATGTATGGCAAGGGAATCACACTCTACTGCGCCCCCACTGCTGATGATCGCGACAGTTGGGCGGCGACGATGCGCCATATTGCGCTCGAAGGCCGCTGCTTCGTGCTTTCGGCTTGTCAATATCTAACCCGCAAGGATTTCCCACAGAGCATGGGCAACCGCATCACCGACGACCCGGAGGTAGTGTTGATGCGTGGTGGCGCCATCATCGTTGATCCGCTCGGCCGCGTGTTGGCCGGGCCGGATTATTCCGGGGAGACGATCCTCACGGCTGATCTCGACACCGATGACATCGTGCGCGCCCAGTTCGATTTTGACGTTGTCGGCCACTATGCCCGACCCGATGTGTTCCGATTGATGGTGGACGAGGAACCGAAAGCTGCGGTCGTGACACGAGCCTAGCGATCGAAAGACGAATCCCACCCCGGAGGTTCCGGGGAACAAGGGTGCTGCGGAAAGGGTTAGGCCTTTTCCGTCGGCACCCTTGTGTCGTTTTGTAACTATTTGAAAATATTTATCTATTTGTCATTTTCCCGCTTGACATCCGTTTTGACTGAAGACATTCAATATGTAGAATTATGTTCTATATGTTGAATTTTAATGCGCCTTCTGAACGGGCTCGACCCTGTCGGAAGTCGCTGGGAACTAGCTTCTTGCGCCGGCGACCGCTCGTACCGCAGAAGCCACGCTGGAAAGATGACGGGAATGGTGTTTCATATCGAATATGAGCGGACGATCCAGGCTCGTCGGCCCCAAGGCCATCAGCCGGCGGCGCCGCGCCATGCCCTTCGATGGACAAAGCCGATCGCCGCTATCGTCTCCGATTATTTTGCCATCCAGGGCCGCGATCTCGATTGGGAAGCGCAGGAGGCCTTTTTTCGCGATGCCGGTCAAAGCTTTGCCGGCCCCGACGGCCCCGAAGCCTTCGAAATCATGCGGACCGCTGATGAAGCAGGATATGTCAACGCGGTGATCGTTGGCTACTGGACCGATCCGGTTGCCCATGGGCGTTTCTCCCTCTCTTCTAAGCTGGTCGCCTGGCTTGCCGACGACGCTCGGCTTAACGGTCCCGTCGGAGCCTGGAGAGAAACGATCTCTGTTCCCTATGACCGGCATGAAACCATCTATTCAGAGAATTGGTATCGCATCGGTATCGGTCGGACGGCCGACAGTGTCATCGTCCCGATCACTACCAACGGCTTCTTCGGCGCGGCCCGCGATCGGATTCCGCTGTCGGCAATCGATCCGCTGGACTCTCCGCATGGCTCGATCATGCCCAAGGCTCGAGAGCTCCGCGGTAAGGGCCAACGGCTTTATGTACGTGCGCCGGTCAACATGGTGACGCTGCGCTCCGGGCAGTATTGGGCACATGCTGAGGCCGAGCAGCTCACGGACTATTTGGAAAACATGCGCCCCCGGCTGATGACCGGTATGAACTATCTTCTCGAGAACAAGGACGAGACGGGTACGCTTGCTCTGCGTGTGCTGACCAATCTAGACGAGGACGGGGCCGAGCGCCGTGAAACTTCGGTCGTCGCGCATTTCCTATCGCTTGAGCACCTCGAAGAATGGGCCGCATCGCACAAAACGCACCTCGACATCTATAGTCATGCCATCGCGATGAACCGGAAGCACAAGGAGGAAAGACAGTTCGTCTCATGGCACGAATTGTTTGTCAGCCAGACGGCGACTTTCGAGTACGTCAACTGCCACCCAGGAACGGGCCTGCTGCCCTATTTCGACGCGATCGCCGCCTGTTGACGCCGGAAGTGTATGGTCGCCGGCTTCCTCCAAGAGGACGGCTGCCGCCCTTGACAGGCCTGTTGAACAAACTCTAAATTCGTCATCATGAATTGCATTCAGCATATAGAATAATTGGGGAACCAAGATGACTGTTTGCCGCCCAACCCTCGGACAGCTCAAATCCGTCGCGGAGAGCCTGTCGTTCAATCTGTCAGATGAAGATCTCCGCTTCTTCATGGAAGAGATGCAGCCCGCGCTCGATCTCTATGACCTCGTCGAGGCACTGCCGGACAACTTGCCCGCGGTCAAATATCCCCGAGCACCGGGTATCCGGCCGACGGCGGGCGAGGACCCGCTAAACGCCTGGTATTTGAAGACCGAAATCAAGGGCGCCAGCGGCGGCAAGCTTGCCGGCAAGACCGTTGCCATCAAGGACAATGTCGCGGTCGCAGGTGTGCAGATGATGAATGGTGCCTCGACTCTCGAAGGTTATGTGCCCGACGTCGATGCAACCGTAGTGGTCCGCCTGCTCGATGCCGGTGCGACCATCGCCGGCAAGGCTCAATGTGAATATTTCTGTCTCTCCGGCGGCTCGCATACCGGTGCGCAGGGACCAGTGCGAAATCCGCACAACGCCGATCACTCGGCCGCCGGCTCTTCCTCGGGCTGCGCGGTGCTCGTGGCAAAGGGCGAAGTGGACATGGCGATCGGTGGCGATCAGGGCGGCTCGATCCGTACCCCTGCTTCCTATTGTGGCATTGTCGGCCTCAAGCCCACCTGGGGCCTCGTACCCTATACAGGTGCAATGCCGATCGAACTTACCCTCGATCATCTGGGGCCGATGACCCGCACGGTGGCCGACAACGCCTTGATGCTGGAAGTGATCGCCGGACCCGACGGGCTCGACCCGCGCCAGTCCGCGCTGGTCAAGCCGCAGCGATATACGGATGCGCTCGGAAAGGGCGTGGCCGGGTTGAGGATCGGTATCCTGAAGGAAGGTTTCGGGCATCCGGAATCGGAAGCGGACGTGGACGATGCAGTGCGTACGGCCGCATTGCGGTTCCGCGAACTCGGCGCGGAGGTCGAGGACGTTTCCGTTCCGATGCACCGGCAGGGGCCAGCGATCTGGTTGATCGTCGCCTTCGAGGGCGCAACTGAGCAGCTGATGAAGGGCAACGGCCACGGTTTCAATTGGAAAGGCCTCTATATCACCAGCATGGTGGCCGCGCATTCGGCCTGGCGCCAACGTGCCGATGAACTGCCGGACTCGGTCAAGCAGACCATGCTGATCGGGGAAAGCATGATCCAGGCCGGCCACGGCCGCTACTATGCCAAGGCACAGAACCTCGCTCGCAAGCTGAGAGCCGAATATGACGCAGCTCTTGCTCGCTATGACATTCTTCTAATGCCGACGACGCCGATGAAAGCGCCGCCGCTGCCCGGCCGGGAAACGTCGCGTTCGCTGGCACTGCGCCGTGCGACGGAGAACATGGCCAATACTTTTCCATTCGACCTGACGAGCCATCCGGCCATCAGCATTCCCTGTGGTTTCAGCGACGGCTTGCCATTGGGAATGATGCTGGTCGGTCGGCATTACGACGAGATGACACTCTATCGCGCTGCCCACGCTTTTGAACAATCCGCGGGGTAAACCGATCGAGCTGCCTAGCAGACCCAAAACCTGTAACCACAAAAAGGGGAACATCATGAGTATTTCAAGACGAGRCTTCCTGAAGACGGCGGCCACTTCCTCGGCCGTGCTGGCTGTTGGACCGGCACTTCTGAACTCCAAAGCATTCGCCGCGGACTACATTCTGGTCGGCGGCATTCACGACCTTTCGGGCGGCCTCGATCTCTATGGCAAGCCGATGGCAGACGCGCTTATCCTTGCTGCCGAGGAGATCAACGAAGGGGGTGGCCTGCTTGGCCGCCAGATCAAGCTGATCACCCAGGACCCACAGTCCAACATGCAGCAATATACCCAGATCGCCCAGAAGATGGCGCTGGGCGACAAGGTAGCCGTGGTCCAGGGTGGCATGACATCGTCCTCGCGTGAGGTCATCCGTCCGGTGCTGCACAAGGCCGGAACGCTCTATTTCTACAACACCCAGTATGAGGGTGGTGTCTGCGACCGCAACACCTTCTGCACCGGCGCGACACCGGCCCAGAACCTCGCCTCGGCTATTCCGGAGGCGATCGCGCGCTTCGGCAAGACCATCTATGTGGTCGCCGCAGACTATAACTACGGCCAGATCATTTCCGAATGGGTGAAGAAATATGCAAAAGAGCACGGCGGCGCGGTAGTCGCGGTCGAGTTCTTCCCGCTCGACGTGTCGGAATTCGGCCCGACCATCCAGAAGATTCAGGCGGCAGCGCCGAACATGGTCTTTTCGGCGCTGGTCGGAGGCGCGCACGTCTCGTTCTACCGGCAATGGGCCGGAGCCGGGCTCAACAAGAAGATCCCGCTCGTCTCCAGTACGTTCAGTCACGGCCAGGAACAGAAAGTTCTCTCTGCCGAGGAAGGCAATGGAATTGTGACCTTCGCCAGTTATTTCGAGACGATCGACACACCCGCCAACAAGGCCTTCCTCGCGCGTTGGCACAAGCGGTTCGGCGACGACTATCCTGTCGTCACCGAGTTTGCCTCCAATACCTATCAGGGTATGCATCTCTGGGCCAAGGCAGTTACCCAGGCAGGTACGACGGATCGCATGAAGGTCATCGAAGCACTGGAGACTGGCCTCTCGTTCGACGGCCCGAGCGGCAAGGTGACGATCGATCCGCAGAYGCATCACGTGAAGGTCGATGCCCGCATGGCCGAAACTGAGAACCAGACCTTCAAGATTCTGAAGCAGTGGGACCAACAGGCCTCCACTGACACGCAGGCAGTCTGTAATCTCATCGACAATCCGGACACCAATGAGCAGTTCGTGATCAAGCCGTAAGTCGGCTCCTCCCAGGACTGTCCGGCCGCTGACGATGGCCGGACAGTCTGGAGTCATGAAAGATCAATCGTCGCCGCGTCGCCTCTCTGCTTTTGAACAGCGCAAGAGAAGCACTGGCCTTTTCGTTAGGGACGCAAGCCGTGACCTTCGTACTCACAGCCGGGCTGGAAGTCCTGGCAGGCATTTCGAGCCTCGTGCTCATCGCCCTTGGCCTCGCCATCGTCTTCGGTATGATGCGCGTCATCAATCTCGCCCATGGCGAGTTCCTGATGCTTGGCGCCTACACCGCCATCACGGCCGTCAATCACGGGGTGAATTTCTATATCGCCATTCTGTTCATCGCACCGCTGACGGTCGGTCTGATAGGATTGATCGTGGAGCGATTGGTCATCCGGCATCTCTACGGTCGCATTGTCGACACGATGCTTGCGACCTGGGGCCTGTCGCTTCTGTTTGTCGGCCTGACAACCACCGTTTTCGGCAATACGACGACCGGGATTTCCTCCCCGATCGGCGCCGTCACCATCGGCAACGCTAATGTCAGCGGCTACAAATTCTTTATCATCGGGGTCGCCGTGGTGACCATCGTTCTCGTGATGCTTCTCCTTAGGAAGACCGAATTCGGGTTAATCGCCCGCGCAACCATGCAGAATCCCACTATGGCCGCGGCTGTGGGCGTCGATCCGAAGCGCACTTATGCCGTGACCTTCGCGCTCGGTGCGGCACTTGCCGGCCTTGCCGGCGGCGTCATGGCGCCGATCACAGGCATCGTGCCGGGCATCGGCACGACCTTCGTCGCGAAAGCCTTTATCACCGTGATTGGCGGTGGCGCCTCGGTCATGGTCGGCACGCTGACAGCTTCCACCATTTTCGGGACGGTCAATCAGGTGGCCAGTTTCCTGACGACCCCCGTTCTCGGCGAGGTTGCGATGCTGCTCACCGCCGTCCTCCTTGTCCGCCTTATGCCGCAGGGCATCACCGGCCGCTTTTTCCGAGGGAGCATTTGATGACCTTAGAACTCAATAACTGGGCCGCTGCCCTCGTCGCGGGCGCTGGAGCATTGCTGGCCATCTTTCTCATTCCCGCGATCTTCAATGAATATGAAGTCCTCCAGATGATGATCTACGTCATCCTGGCGATACTCGCCCTTTCCCTGGCCTTCATCTGGGGGATCGGCGGCATCCTTTCCTTTGGCCACGCCGTGTTCTTCGGGCTTGGGGCCTATTCCTATGCCATCGCCGCGATCAATTTCGGTGAGACGACTTCGGCCTTCTTCGTGGCGATCATCGTCCCGAGCCTGTTTGCGGCGGTTCTTGGCTACTTCATGTTCTACGGGCGGATCAGCGACGTTTATCTCGGTGCGATCACACTCACCGTATCGCTGGTCTTCTTCAAAGTCGCCAATTCCACCTCCGGTCCCTCCTATAGGATCGGCAAAGCGCCACTGGGCGGTTTCAACGGCATTCCCTCTGTGCCCCGGCTGACAGTTCCTGGCTTTCCGGAGTGGGAACTGGGCACGATTGAACTTTTCTCACTTTCAGTCGTCCTGCTCGGGCTCACCTATGTCGGACTGCGCTTTCTGATTTCGAGCGATTTTGGCCGCATTGTGCTCTCGGTCAAGGAAAACGAAAGGCGTTCGGAATTGCTCGGTTACGACGTGCGTCGCTACAAGCTGCTGACGTTCATTATCGGCGCGGCGATTGCTGGCATTGCCGGCTGTCTCTATGCCAACTGGGGCAACTATACCGATCCAAGCGTCTTCGCCCTGTCCCAATCGGTTCAGGTCATCATCTGGGTCGTGGTTGGAGGCGTGGGCACGTTGATTGGGCCTATCGTCGGCTGCTTCCTTCTTCAATGGCTGACCACATGGCTCACCACGATTGATACCATCAACAAGGACGTTATCCTGGGCGGCATTCTCACCATCGTGGTTCTGCTCCTTCCGCAGGGGCTTGTTCCGACAATCCGCAATCTTGCCCGGACCGTTGGCGCCAGGACGACCCGACATGAGGAAAAAGCGGTATGATGAGCGCAGCCAAACTCGTTGAAACCAAGGATCTCGGCATCCATTTCGGCGGCCTGCAGGCGGTGCAAGGCGTCAATTTCTCGCTCAATCAGGGAGAGCTTCGATGCCTGATCGGCCCGAATGGCGCGGGAAAGACCACCTTCTTCCGCCTTCTGACGGGAGTGCATAAGCCCTCTGTCGGAAGCGTCACAATCAACGGCACGCCGATCAAGGACCTTCAGACGCATCAGATCGCCAATCTCGGCGTCGGCATCAAGACGCAGATCCCGAGCCTCTTCGATAATCTGACCGTTCGGGAAAACCTCTGGCTTTCGGCCCGCAAGCGAAACGCACGCGCCGAAGCGGACCGGATTGCTGACGAGGCGCTGGAAACGATCAGGCTGGCGCACGCAGCCAAAACCGAGGTCGCCAAGCTGGCCCATGGCCAGCGGCAGTGGGTGGAACTCGGCGTCGTCATTGCCGGCCATCCGAAGCTCATCCTCCTCGACGAGCCTGCGGCCGGGATGACGGGCCATGAACGCGAGCGGACCGCCGAACTCATCCGCGACATCAACCGCACCTGCGCGATGATCGTCGTCGAGCACGACATGGAATTCATCAAGATGATCGCCAAGACCGTCACCGTATTCAACAGGGGCGAGGTGCTGATGGAGGATGCCGTCGACAAGGTGCTCTCCGACCAGCGCGTCAAGGATGTCTATCTCGGCAAGCAGACAGGGGGTGTGACGCTATGATTCTTACTGTTGCAGATCTCGCCTCCGGCTACGGCCGCATCCCGATCCTGAATCGCATCAGCTTCGGCGTAGCCGAGGGGGAATGTGTCGGAATCTGGGGACACAACGGCATGGGCAAGACCACGCTCCTGACCACGCTCCTCGGCTATCAACCGGCAACTCGCGGGAGCATCACGTTTGCGGGTGATGATGTGACGCGGCTTGCGACCCACAGCCGTGCGCGCCGCGGCATGGGCCTCGTGCCGCAGGGCCGGCAGATATTCCCGGCGCTGACAGTCGCCGAAAATCTTCGCATGGGCAGCGCCGTTTCCGGCGGGCACCGGGAAGGGGTGATCGRGGAGATACTTGAGCTTTTCCCCCGGCTGAAACCGCTTCTGTCGCGCACGGGGGGACTTCTTTCCGGTGGCGAGCAGCAACTTCTGGCGCTCGCGCGCTGCCTTTGCGGAAGACCAAAAATCATGATGCTGGACGAACCGACCGAAGGCATCCAGCCGTCGATCAACGAGGAGATTGTCGAAACCCTGATCGGGCTGCGTAGTCGCACACGCCTTACGCTGATTGTCGTGGAGCAGCGGCGGGAATTTATCGCCGCTCTCTCGGACCGCGTTCTGCTCATGCAGAAGGGTGAAATCTCGGCCGAGGTTCGGCCGGACGAACTGCTTAAGATGGACGAACTTCATTGACCGGCTTTCAGCCGGTTCCAACTTGCAAACCGAACCGAGGCGGCTGAAATCTTCAGGTAGTCTCAGCCAAGACATGTCCACGAACCGAATATTTTGGCGATCACCTTCCCATTTTCGCGTCGTAGCTGCCCATGGACAGTTTTTTGTTCGTCAGAAAAAGCAACAAGGTCGAAGAAGACGCTTTCATTTTGTTCGATATTTCCAAGGAAGAAGACGTCCTTTCGGACGACCGGCCCTTTGCGAGGAAACCAGTTTTCCAAGGCGCGATCGGCGAGTGCCTGATACTCGGCAAAGTAAAATAGGCCTGCGCCGTTGAATTCCTGCGAGGCGCTGGGATCAAACCGAAAGGTTCGGAGCGCTTTGTTGGCGGGGACAGGAAGCCCGAAATGCGTTGCCAACCGCCCATTCCGGATGTCTGCAGCCTTCTGGGCGAGAAGGCTGGGCTGGAACCGCTGTTCCTGCGGCGCACGCAACGTCACACGGGCGATCGAGTGATTGTTGTCTTTGATCGTCCTGTGAACGAAGGTTGAGATGAGTTCGACCGCGCCGACGCTTCGTCCGTGGATGGACAACTCGTGCCGGGTCGACGTCCGGGTTCGCGAGACTGCGGACAGTCTCGAGTGGATGGTCAAAATGTCGTTCGCCTGCACGACGTCGAAACGCGCATCCGTCAGTGACGTTGCACAGATCGCGGCATAGGCCTCTTCTCCGTCGGCCGTTCTGAAATCCGCATTGTCGAGCTCGAGATGACACGCAAGCATCAGCCAGTGACGATGGCCGAGTTCCTTCATCAACCAGGTCTCGGACAGCCCGTTTCCATTCAGATGGGGCATGCCCAGCAGTATATGCGGATCGAGGGCACGTTCCATCAAGTCGCGTGCCGAAGGTCCTGCGGGCGGAAAATCGAGAAGGGCCGCGCTCATGATCAGGCGTTGACCGATTGCTTGAGAGACGATGTCTGTGCCGAACGTCGCGCTGCGAGATGCCCGACCACATGTTCGGCATCCCTGCCGACGCTGAGGAACCGGCCCGAGCCCCAGGTCCAGAGCCAGGGAAGTCCCAGCACGTAGACGCCGTCGACGGCGGTGACGCCACGGCGATGAACGGGATAGGCGTTGCCGTCGAAGATCGGCAGTCCGACGAAGGACCAATCCGGGCTGAATCCCGTGGCCCAGATGACCGAGGTGATCCCCTCCGCCTTCAGGTCGAGTTCGGCAATCTCCGCCTCAGGCTCCCAGACAGGGACATATGGGGATCCGGCCGGAGCATCGATGCCTTTCTCGGCGATATGCCGGTCAATCAGGGCATTGATGCCGTTATAGACCCGGTCGGCGCCGTCGAGATTGGCCTTCAAGTTCGGCTCGAACAGCATCCGGCCGGCGACGATGCCGGACATGCGGCCATACAGCGCCATGCCCTCCAGCGCGAACTTGCGCAGATCGATATCGCGTCCACCGTCGCGTCCCGTCAGATAGTGGTTGGTGTCGTGCTTCTTCTTCGTCATGCCGTCATGTTCGACGGTGATGTCGTATTGGCCGATATCGGAAAGCCAATCGACCACATCGCGCCCGCGATAGAACCGGGCGCAACGCGGCGCATTGCCGGTGACGAGATGCACCTTGCGGCCGGCAAGATGCAGATCCTCTGCAATCTGGCAGCCGGACTGGCCGGAGCCGACCACGATGACGCCGCCGTCCGGCAGTTGGTCGGCATTGCGATAGGCGGCGGTGTGGATCTGCGTGATGTCCTCGGGCAGGCGCTCGCCAGCACGCGGAATGGCCGGATCCGCATAGAGGCTGGTGGCGATCACCACGGCATCGGCGGTCACCGCGCCAGCGGAGGTTTCGAGCCGGAAGAGGCCGCCATGCTTTTCGAGCGACGTCACGCCGGTTTGCTCGAAGATCGGAGCATCGACCTTCTTCACGAAGCGGTCGACATAGGCAAGGATCTCGTCCTTGACCATAAAACCGTGCGGATCCGTGCCGTCATAGGGATGATCGGGAAGCTGGCACTGCCAGTTCGGCGTCACCAGGCAGAAGGCGTCCCAGCGTTCGTTCTTCCATTTATGCGCAACGGTCTTCTTCTCGAAGACCACATGGTCGACGCCGTGCCTCTTCAGGTAATGACTGGCGGACAGGCCGGCCTGGCCACCACCGATGACGGCGGTGCTGTAATGCTGCTTCAGGTTCTGGGGCATGGACTAGTCCTTTCAGAGGATGAAGGTTTTGCAGTGGACGCGGGCATCTGCGTCATTCAGGAAGGCGACAGCGGCGCTTTCAATTCGGGCGAGTTGGTCGTTTGCGGATGAACAGGCAAAACCAAACTTCGCCTCCACGCGATCGCTGGCGATGGTAAGCGCCCTGCGGCTGCGATCGACGAAATCGGCGACCGAATAACTTTCACCCTCGGTGAAAAACTCACGGATGATCAGCGAGGGGGAATAACAGCTCTCTTCCTGGCCATCGGGCCAGGTTATGACAAAGCGCATTTCAGGCATGGTCGGGCTCCAGCAGCGTGTGATAGCGGGCAAGATGGGCTGTTGCGGTTTGCTGCCAGCCATGGCGGGCGGCAACCGCGAGACCACGGGGGATGATCTGCTCGCGGATCGGTGCGACCAGCGCCAGCGCCATGCCTTCGGCAATCGAGACCGGATGATGCGGATCGCACCAGATCGCATCGCCGGGACCCAGATATTCGGTGAAGGGCGCAATGGAGGATGTCACGACCGGAATGCCGCTGGCCATGGCCTCCAGAACGACGAGGCCGAAGCCTTCCTTGAGCGAGGGAAACACCAGCGCATCCGCCAGCCGGTAAAGGCTCGGCATGTCGGCATCCGCGATCGCTCCGGTGACATGCACCGCTGCTGCGTCCCGACCGAGGCAGGCGAGGCAAGAACGGAACTCCTCCTGATAGTCGCCATGGTCGAGGAGCGAGGCGCCGCCGGCAATGACAAGCTGGGCATCCGGCCGGATGGCGCGGACCTGACGAAAGGCTTCGAGAATACCAAGGGTGTTCTTTCGCGCCTCGATGCCGCCGACACTGAGGAAGATCGGCCCGCTTCCCAGCTGCAGCCTGTCGCGCAGAGCGACCTGCTCCCCGCTCCAGGCCGGCGAGAAGCGGTTGGCGTCGACGCCATTGCCGACCACTGTCGCCTCGATGCCGCGCTCGTCTCTCAGCCTATCCTGCCAGAGGCGGCTGACGGCGAAGAAGATATCGGCCGCATCGATCGCGCGATCCTGCAAAGCCATCAGGCGCGGATCGGCGAACTGGTCGATGTGGTGGACAGTGCGGGCAAAATTCGGGATCAGGCCTTCCAGCTTGAGCGTCGCCAGCGCATTGCCGGAAATGCCGTCATGGGCGTGAAAGAGGTCGAAGCCATCGGCTCCCGTTCTCCGGAAATAGTCGACATAGTCTGCAATCCGCTGCTCGACCATTTGCGTCATGTCGGCGGGTGCCGGCGGCACGGCAATGCAGGCTGCGCCGCAGGAAGGTTGGCGAAAGAAGCCCGCCGCCTTGGCATCCGGCGCATGCAGGATCACCTTATGGCCAAGCGAGGTCAGCGCTTCCGAAAGCTGCATGGCATGAACCACGCCGCCACGCGGATTGGTGGAATGGGTCAGCATGGCAATGCGTAGCGTTCGGTGCGGCGGGAGGCTCATGCGGCGACATCCTGTCGGCCGAGCTGCAGCAGTGGTGTTTCGGCATGATTGCGCACCACTGCACGGCGCTCGCCGTCGACCAGCGCGACTTCGGCGCCGGCCACGACCGCGCCGATGACCGCAGCGCTGATGCCGCGCGCGGTGAAGCGGGTGACGACATCGGCCACATCTTCCGGCGCGACCGAGAGCAGATAGCCGAAGCTCGGAAAGGTGACGAGCCAGCGGTCGAGGCTCACACCGGCGGGCAGGGGAATGGCGGTGACGTCGATGTCGATGCCGACATGCGAGCATTCGGCCAGCATGATGGCCGTGCCGACGATGCCGCCCTGGCTGATATCCTTCGCAGACAGCGCGAGCCCGGCCTCGGCGATCTCGGGCAGCAGCTCGAGGTCGCCGCGCAGGCGCGCCGGCGCGGCATCGGTGGCGGCTTCCCAGTTGTTGAAGGGTTCGCGGTAACGGYCGCGATGGTCGATGGCTGCAACCAGCACATCGCCGGGCCTCGCGTCGAAGCTCGTCAGCAGCGTCTTGGCGCGACCGAGAATGGCGACCGATAGCTGGCCGCGTTCGGTGCGGATATTGGTGTGCCCGCCGACGATCGGCACGCCAAAGGCGCTGGAAGCCGCCCGCATGCCTTCGAGAACGGGAGTCGCRCCAGCCTCGCCATTGGCCCAGACGGCATCGACCACGGCGATCGGCCGGCCGCCCATGGCAACGACGTCGGAGATATTGACCATGACGCCGCACCAGCCGGCGAACCAGGGGTCAGCGGCGACGAACTCGTTCATGAACCCTTCAATGGCAAAAAGCAGATAACCGTCGCCATCGGGCAGCGCGGCGCAATCGTCACCGACGGCAATCTGCTGCCCCTGCAGGCCGAGCCTTGCCGCGATCGCGCCGATATCCTGCTTGGCGGCGATGCCGCTGCTGGTCGAGAGTTTTGCCGCCAGGGCCCTGATGTCGATCGCGGCCATTCTCACGCCGCCTTTCTGGAAAGGGCGGTGAAGCCTGCCTCGGGAGTGGCGCAAGGCGGATAATAGGCAAGATCGGCCTTCATCCTGAGATGCGGCTTGCCATATGCCTCGAACTCCTCGATCACATCCCAGTGCAGCCTGCGGAACAGCAGACCGTTCTGCACCTGCACATTGGCGAGGAACGTGTGGCATCCGATCGCGTTGGCGGAGGACACGGCGAGTTTGATCAGGGTCGCCCCCAGGGCGCCGATCTTGCGGAAATCGCGATGGACCGCCAGTCGCGAGCCCCACCAGAGACCGGGTTCGGCCTGATGGATGCGCACCGTTCCGACCAGCTGATCGGCGGCAATGCCGAGCATGGAGAGCGCCACGATCGGGATGGCATGATCGTCGATCGCGTCGCGGTCATCGCCCTCGAAGATCTGCTGTTCCTCGCAGAAGACGGCACGGCGCAGCCCATGCGCTTGGCTGCGCTCCCAGGCGGAGGTTGCGAACTTCACCTGGAATTCGCTCGAGCGGTAGGGAGCAAAGGTTTCGAGCATCATTTGGTGAGCATCCTTTCATAGGTGGAAAGGGCGGAGCAGGCGCCGCATTTGCCGCAGCCGGCCTTGATGTCGACGGCCTTCAAGCCGCTGGCGACCAGCATCCTGGACAAGGGGCCGAGGATCGAGTGCATGAAGTCGGGCCTCGGCGCCGGATGGCCTTCGAGCGGCGTGCCAGAGATCGGCACGAAGGGCACAACGAAGGGATAGACGCCGAGCGCAACCAGCTTTTCGCAGATGTCCAGAATGGCTTCACGGCTGTCGCCGAGCCCCGCCAAAATATAGGTCGAGACCTGGCCGCGCCCGAAGACCTCCACTGCGGCCTTGAACGAGGCCATGTATTTGGCGATCGAGACCTGCGCCTTGCCCGGCATGATGCGGGCACGCACCTCCGGCGTCACGCCCTCCAGATGCATCCCGAGGGCATCGACGCCGGCCTCTTTCATGCGGCTGAACCATATATCGTCTTCCGGCGGCTCGCATTGCGCCTGGATGGGAATGTTGACGGCCGCCTTGATGGCGCGGGCGCTGTCGGCGAGGATCGCAGCACCGCGGTCGTCGCCCTTCGGCGTGCCGGTGGTCATCACCATATGCTTGACGCCGTCCAGTTCGACGGCCGCCTTGGCGACTTCCGCAAGCTGCTCTGGCGTCTTATGGGCGATGGTGCGGCCGGCGGCCAGCGATTGGCCGATGGCGCAGAACTGACAGGTCTTGGTGCGGCTCTGATAGCGGATGCAGGTCTGCAGCACGGTCGTGGCAAGCACGTCCTTGCCGTGCAGAACGGCGATCTGCGAATAGGGAATGCCGTCGGCGGTCGAGCGCTCGTAGAAGCGTGGGCGCAAAGGGAAGGAGACTTCGCCCAGCACCGTGCCATCCCGGCTGATACGGCTGCGGCCCATCTCGTCCGGCTTTTCCACCAGATAGGGGCTCTCGAACGCAGGTGCGGTGTGAACCGGCACCATCACCGTCATGCCGTCAATGGTCAGAGCCTTATGGTCGGAAGGTCCGGCACCACCGCGGCGGCTTTCATGTCCGGCCTTGGGGTCAACGAGCCGGGCTCCGTAGGACTGCAATTCGTTGATCAGAACCTCGGTCGGCAGACGTGTCGTATTCTCCATGGGAAAGGGTCCTTGCTTCGGCTGTGGGGAGGGATGGCTGGGTGGTGGTGACCATCGGCGCAGTGGCGCGGCCATCCATGACAAGATGCAGCAGCTCGGGTCGGGCATAATGGCCGACCGAATCCATCATCCGCTTGCGTTTGACGATCAGGCTCATGTCGAGATCGGCGATCAGGATGCCTTCGCCTTCTGTCAGCGGCGGCACGACGTGTTTGCCTTCGGGTGAGATGATCGCGGTCATGCAACCGCCGCGCAGGGCCTTCTGCAGGCCGGCGTCCGACGTGATGGAGGCGATCTGCCCGTCGGTCAGCCAGCCGGTGGCATTGACCACGAAGCAACCGCTTTCCAGCGCATGGTGGCGGATGGTGACTTCCATCTGGTCGGCAAAAATCGGCCCGACCATGGAGCCTGGAAACTGGGCGATATGGATGTCCTCGTGCTGCGCCATCAGGGCGTAGCGGGCCAGAGGATTGTAATGCTCCCAGCAGGCCAGCGCCCCAAGGCGTCCGACGGCGCTGTCGACCACCTTCAGGCCGGAGGCGTCGCCCTGGCCCCAGATCATCCGCTCGTGAAAGGTCGGGGTGATCTTGCGACGCTTGAGGATGAGCGTGCCATCGGCATCAAACAGCAGCTGGGCATTGTAGAGCGATCCGTGGTCACGCTCGTTGACGCCAAGCGCCACGACGATGCCATGCTCGCGGGCGGCTGCCGAGACGGCATCGGTGGCAGCGCTCGGCACCGTGACGGCTTCCTCGTAAAGTCGCACGTGCTCCTTGCCGGAGAGAACAGGCGGCAGCACGAAAGAAAAATAGGGGTACCAGGGGACGAAGGTTTCGGGAAAGACGATCAGCTCGGCGCCTTTGGCGGCTGCTTCACGAATTGCATCCAGCACCCGGGCCAGTGTTTTCTCGCGCGAGGTCAGATCCGGCGCGATCTGCGCGGCGGCAACCCGGACGCTCGGTTTTTTCTCCATGACGAAATCCTCGATTGACGGGGCAGGAGGCGGAGCGCCAAGGCTCCGCCGCTTCTTCTTCGGGGCGCGCCTGGTGCTTAGAGCGTCCAGGTATCAAGGATGAAGGCGCCGTCGCGGCGATGGATCAGGATCAGGTCGAGAACGTCGAGCGGACTGATCGGCGTGATGCCGGGGATCAGCGCGCCTTCGCCATGGCCGTAAAGCGCCTGAAGGGCAAAACGGCAGGCATAGACCTTGCCGCCTTCTTCCATGAACTTGACGATCTGGTTGTTGAAATTCAGATGGCCGGGAAAGGCCTCCGCACCGAGCGTCGGAAAACCGCGCTGAACGCCGAGCGTCACGCCCGGGCCGTAGAGAAGGATCGAGGTTTCGAAACCCTTCCGCTTCAGGCGTGTCGCCTGCAGCAGGTTGACGAATCCGATCGATCCTTCGAAGGCCACGGTATGGAAGGTGACGAGGGCTTTTTCGCCTTCGCCGGCCTGTACGTCCTCGAAAACCTTGTCCTCGTAATCGACAAGAAAGTCGCCTTTTTGATTGGCTGGCTTGGTCACTGCGGGCATGGATGGCTCCTTGATTGAAATCCGATCCCCATCCGGGGAGCATCCATCCAATTGCAAGCACCATGCCACATTGATTATGCATAAATAGCAGTCAAATCTACCGATAATGCATTCAATTATGCGATCAATTACGAAGGTTAACGTTTTAAAGCCAATTTTCTGGGCGAACGAATGCAAAAAACGAATGCATGAAAGCTCAAAACAAATGCATTCAATTGATCGTCAATCACTGCAGGGAGACATAATATTTGTCCGGCATGAGTCTCTGTCGCCGGTGGCATCGGGATGCGAAGGCTCATGCCCGAACATCCGGCCTCGCCCGCATGTCAGTGAATGCGCCTCGTTCGCCTTGCGTCAAGATGGCCTATCGCATCAATCGGAAAAGCCTAGCCATATTGAATGCGATCAATTAATGCGATTTGTATGCATTCATAATGACAATTTGCATCCAAGTGCTACGGCGTCTTTGCGCGCCTGGAGCGACACGCGGCGCTGCAGGAAACAGGAGAAAACTATGAGTAACAAACCGACTATCATTCTGGTGCACGGCTTTTGGGGTGGGGCCGCGCATTGGGGCAAGGTCATACTCGAACTGGCGCATAGGGGCTATCAGTCCATTCACGCCGTCGAACTACCGCTGACGTCGCTAGCCGAGGACGCTGAACGGACGCGAAAGATGGTGGCTCAACAGAAGGGGCCGGTCCTGCTCGTAGGTCATTCCTACGGCGGCGCGGTCATCACCGAAGCGGGAGATCAATCGAATGTCGCGGGGCTTGTCTATATCGCCGCATTCGCTCCCGACGCAGGCGAAAGTCCAGGCAGCATCACTCAACGGCATCCTCCTGCGGCAATGGCCAATATCGAGCCGGACAGCGACAACTACCTGTGGCTCAAGGCTGACAAATTTCACGAAAGCTTCTGCCAGGATATGTCCCCCGAAGACGGTTTCGTTTTGGCGGCGACCCAAAAGGCGCCGCTCGCGGGCACCTTTGGAGACGCCATCACCGCCCCGGCCTGGAGGAAGAAGCCGTCCTGGTATCAAATAGCAAGTGAAGACAGAATGATTGCTCCTGAAAATCAAAAGGCAATGTCGGCTCGTCTCAATGCTCGGAAAGTCGTGACCTTGGCGGCAAGCCATGCTTTGCCTCAATCAAAGCCCCTGGAGGTCGCGGCCCTTATCGATGAGGCGGCGGTAGACGTCTCGAAGTAAGAACAAGGCGCTTGTGGCGGGGGTGTGACAATAAGCGCACCCCCGCTTTCACGACCTGGGCAAGTTAATTCGCCTCCCCTCGTTCGCTCGTTTCGGCCTGCGGCCAGTTAGGGATGTGAATTTTAAACAGCAATTGGTGCAAGCCAAGGCTGATCGGTTGCCGCAGCGCTATCAACAACCGCATCAACGAATGCGACGCCTTTGAGCCCATCATGCGCGGTCGGAATATCACGTCCGATCGCCGTCGGGTCACGTCCTTCACGCTTGGCCCGAATTGCCTCGGCAAAGCCGGCATACAGATTCGCGAAGGCTTCGAGATAACCTTCGGGATGGCCGGGAGGCGTACGGGTCCGCGCTTTGGCGGCGTCGCTAAGCTCGTCGGCACCACGCTTGATTATCTCAGTTCGTCCATTCAGGCGCGCGTGGACAAGCTCGTTCGGTTGCTCCTGAAACCATGTCAGCGAGGCTTTATCTCCAAACACCCGCAGTCGCACGCCATTTGATGATCCAAGTGCTACCTGTGAGGACCAGAGAAGCCCGCGGGCGCCGCCTTCATAGCGCAGCATGACATGGGCATTGTCATCCAGGGCGCGTCCTTCGACGAAGGTGGCGAGATCCGCAGTCAGCGATTGAAGCTTGAGGCCTGAGACGAAGCCGGCCAGATGATAGGCATGCGTGCCGATATCGCCGATCGAGCCACCGCGACCGTTTTTCTTTGGATCGGTGCGCCAGGCGGCCTGTGCATTACCTTCGGTCTCAATAGCGGTTGCCATCCATTCCAGTGGGTACTCCGCCTGGACGGTGCGGATTTTTCCGAGCTGGCCCGTCGCGACCATATGCTTGGCTTCATGGATCATCGGATAGCCCGAATAGGTATATGTGACACCCATGAACCGGCCACTATCGCGAACCAATTTTTCGAGCGCGACTGCATCTTCCAAGGTCGCGGTCAAAGGTTTTTCGCAGATGACGTCGAAGCCCGCCTCCAGGAAGGCCTTGGCGATCGGGAAATGCGTAAAGTTCGGCGTGCAGATAGCGACGGCGTCGATGCGATCCTCGCGAGCGCTCTCGCCAGCGATCATAGCCCTGAAGTCGTCATAGGAGCGTGTCTGATCCAGACCCTCGCTCGCGGCGAAAGCGTGACCACGAGCAGCATCAACGTCGAATGCGCCTGCCACCAGTTTCCAGGCTCTGTCCTGCCGCGCGGCGATACGATGAATGTTGCCGATATAAGCACCGTTGCCGCCACCCACCATTCCGAGGCGCAGCGGCATTTGCGAAGAAGAATCTGACGTCATGGTAATCCTCAATCAAGTCCGAGCATGGCACGATTGGCGTCTTTGTTGGCGCCGGATTTCACGAAATCATCGAATGCGCGGTCCGCGACCCGGATGATGTGGTCGCGGATGAACTTCGCGCCCTCAGCGGCGCCATCCTCCGGATGTTTAATGAAGCACTCCCACTCCAGCACTGCCCAACCGTCGAAATCATAGGTCGCCAGTTTGGTGAAGATCGCGCCGAAATCGACCTGACCGTCGCCGAGCGAGCGGAAGCGGCCGGCGCGTTTCGACCAAGGCTGGAAGCCGCCATAGGCGCCCGTTTTGCCGTTCGGCCGGAACTCGGCATCCTTGACATGGAACATCTTGATCCGCTCGTGGTAGTGATCGATGAATTCCAGATAGTCGAGCGCCTGGAGGACGAAGTGGCTCGGATCGTAGAGAATGTTGCAGCGGCGATGATTGCCAACACGCTCGAGAAACATCTCGAAGGTCAGGCCGTCGTGGACATCCTCGCAAGGGTGGATCTCGAAGCATAGATCGACGCCCTGTTCATCGAAGTCGTTCAGGATCGGCAACCAGCGTTTTGCCAACTCGTCGAAAGCTTCGTCCACTAGGCCCTCTGGCCATTGGGGATAGGGATAGAGGTAAGGCCAAAGCAGGGACCCGGTGAAGCTGACATGGCGATCGATGCCGAGATTGCGCGAGGCGCGGGCGGCAAAACGCATCTGCTCTTCCGCCCAGGCGCGCCGGCCGGCTGGATTGTTGTGGACATGCGCAGGGGCGAAGCTGTCCATGATCCGGTCATGAGCGGGGTGAACGGCCACGAGCTGGCCGGTGATATGCGAACCTAGCTCGGTCACCTCAAGCCCACTTTCCGCAAGTACCCCCTTGAGATCATCACAATATGTCTTGCTTTCGGCCGCCATCTTCATGTCGATCAGGCGATTGTCCCACGTCGGTATCTGAACGCCGGCGAAGCCTCTCGCAGCGACCCATCTCGAGAGGCTCGGAAGAGAATTGTACGGGGCCTCTTCAGCCGCGAATTGGGCGAGATAGATGCCCGGTCCCTTGATCGTTTTCATGTTTTCTCCCTTATGCGGATAAGGCTGCTGCCGGCGCAGGGGGACCGCCGTCATAGGCTCCCCAGACCGATTGATCGAAATGGACGACAGAGCCCGTCATCATCCCTGAATCGTCGGATGCGAGGAAGAGGACGGCTCGGGCAACTTCCCCCGGTGCCAGGATGCGGCCGAAGGGTTGCGCCGCTGCGGCCTTTGCCAGCCAGTCCGGCTCGGCTCCGTGATATTCGCGCTGGACGCGGTCTTCTCCATCGGACGCCATCCAACCGATATCGAGCTGGTTCACTCTGATCTGGTTGCGCATCAGGGCATAGCCTGAGTTTCGGGTGAGCGTCGCCAGCGCACCCTTCGAAGCAGAGTAGGGGGAAAGAAACGGCTGTCCCGCATGCTCCGATGTCGAGCCGATATTGACCATGCTGCCCTTGACGCCGTCACGGATCATCAGCTTCGCCGCGTCTTGCATGAGAAAGAATGGCGCACGCACATTGATAGCGAACATCCGGTCGAAAAGGTCCGGCGACGAATTCAAGAGATTACCACGGTCCGTGAGGCCGGCGGCATTGACCAGAATATCGACCCTGCCGAATTCACTATCCGTTCTGGCCAGGACCGATCGGCAATCTTCGACCCTTTCAAGATCCGCCGGTGCAAACGTCACCGGCACTCCGGTTTCGCTCGTTATCGAAGCAGCAACGGTGCTGCCTTTTCCGGCATTGCGCCCGCAGATGACAATGCCGGCGGCACCCGCCTTGGCGAAAAGCCGCGCAATCGCTGCGCCCAGCCCCTGGGTACCACCAGTGACAACGGCGATCTTTCCGTCGATGCTGTTCATCTCAAACGCCTACACGCTGCTTGGCGCGGATCTTTTCCTGATCAGCGCGCGCCTTTTGAACAGATTCACGCTCAGAAACTTCTGGAACGCCGACGTCCCAGTCGGCATCGCCTGGCACCCAGGCGTAGGCGTCGGTAACCAGTGTGACGATCGTCGTCCGGTCCGTCGTCTGCGCCCACTCCATCGCCGTCTTCAGATCGGCAAGGCTATCGCAGCGACGGGCAAGCGCGCCCATGGATTCGGCATGCTTCACGAAATCGACGGCAAAGGGCTCCTTCACGCGGCAATCCTTGATGAGATTGTTGAAGCCGGGCACGCCCTTGAACTGCTGCAGACGATTGATGACCGCATAACCGCCGTTGTCACAAACGACGACGATCATCTTGTGGCCCGACAGAACCGTCGAATAGATATCGGAGTTCATCATCATATAGGTGCCGTCGCCAATCATCACGATCGGTGTGCCGTCACCTGCTTTCGCCATTGCATGGCCCCAACCCGCGGCGATCTCGTATCCCATGCAACTGAAGCCGAATTCGCAGTCGAATGTGTTCGGATTCTTGACGCGCCAGCCTTTGGTGACCTCGCCAGGCGTGCCGCCTGCCGCTGCAATCAGCGTATCGTTCGGGGTTGCGGTTTCGTTGACGATGCCGATCACCTGCGCGTAGGTGGGGATCGGTCCGTTCGTAACAGCCTGGTGCTGATCGAGGAGCTTGTTCCAGTCGGCAAATAACGATTGAGCCTTCGCAAGCAGTTCGGGATCCGCCTTCCAATCACCGAGTGCGCCGTCTAGCTCGATCACCGTTTCAAGAGCGTCGCCGACGACGGCAAGCGCCCGATGTTTGACCGCGTCAAAGCGCGCGGCGTTGATCGAAATGAACTTTGCGTCCTGGTGAAACACGGTCCATGAACCGGTCGTGAAGTCCTGCAGTCGCGTCCCGACCGCCAGAATAACGTCCGCCTCGCCGGCGAGCGCATTGGCGGACGTCGATCCGACGATCCCGATCGGGCCGGCGTGAGCGGGATGGTTGTGAGTCAACGCGCCTTTGCCGGCAATCGTTTCGACGATCGGGATGCCGCGTTTGACGGCAAATTCCGCGACCTTCTCTTCGGCCAGCGAATAGCGGACACCGCCTCCCGAAATGATCAGCGGCTTCTTGGCGGACTTGAGCAATGCAACTGCTTCCGCCAGCTTTCTTCTGTCGGCGCGCGGGCGGGGTATGGACCACACGGTAGGCTCGAAGAAGGCGGCTGGATAGTCGAAGGCGACCTCCTGGGTATCCTGTGACAGACCAATGAAGGCGGGGCCGCAATCTGCCGGATCCAGCATAGCCGCAATTGCCTGCGGCAAGGATGTGATGATCTGTTCCGGCAAAACGATGCGATCCCAATATCGGGTGACCGGTTTGAACGAGTCATTGACCGTCACAGTCGGATCGTTGAAGTGCTCGACCTGCTGCATGACCGGATCGGGAATTCGGTTGGCGAAGGTATCTCCAGCAATCAGGAGCACCGGCAGGCGGTTGGTATGGGCGGTGCCCGCCGCCGTCACCATGTTGGCTGCGCCTGGCCCGATCGAGGTCGCCGCGATCATCAGTTGGCGTCGGCGCTTGGCTTTGGCAAACGCGACCGCAGCGAGCGCCATCGATTGCTCGTTTTGACCACGCCATGTCGGCAATTGATCCTGTGCCGCCTCAAGCGCCTCCGACAAGCACGTCACGTTGCCGTGACCGAAAATACCGAACACGCCCGCAAAAAGCGGGAGACGCTCACCATCGATCTCCGTGAATTGATTGCACAAATAGCGCACAAGCGCCTGCGCCATTGTCAAGCGTACAGTCTTCCGGGACATCCGGTTTCCTCCCAGGGTTCATGTTTTCCGGACGTTACGAAATATTAATTGACAAAGCAATAGTTCAGCAACAATCATTGCAAAAATTGAAATGGGAGGATCCTTATGTTGAAAATCGCCGTTCTCGGCTGTGGTCGCATTGGCCGCATGCACGCCGAAAACATCGCTGCCCATCCGCGGGCAACGCTTGCTGGCGTCTTCGACGTTCATCGCCCTGCCGCCGACGATGTCGGGAGCAAGCTTGGCGTGACGGTGTTCGATTCCGCCGAGCTTTTGTTCTCCAACAGCGATGTCGATGCGGTCCTGATCGCCACGTCGACGCCGACACATGCCGACTTCATCGAGAAAGCGGTCATGGCCGGCAAACCGATCTTATGCGAAAAACCTATCGATCTGAGCTTCGCACGCGTCCAGCGTTGTGCAGAAACGATTGGCGCGACGAAAGTGCCGATCATGCTCGGTTTTGTCCGGCGCTTCGATCCCGGTCACAGGGCGGCTCGTGACGCGATCGGCGCAGGCGATATCGGCGACTTGCATCAGGTCGTCATAACATCGCGCGATCCCGGCATGCCACCGGTGGCCTACACCGAAGCATCGGGTGGCATCTTCCGCGACATGACCATCCACGACTTCGATATGGCGCGCTTCATGCTCGGCGAAGAGGTGATCGAGGTTTCGGCGGTGGGTAGCCGTCTCGTCGATCCGGCTCTCATGCAGCGCTTGAACGACTACGATACCGTGACGGTCGTGCTGAAGACGGCATCGGGCAAGCAGTGCATCATCAACAATTCTCGCCAGGCAGTCTACGGTTATGACCAGCGCGTTGAAGCGCTCGGGACGAAGGGAATGGTCGTCTCCGAAAATCGCCGTCCCAACATGACGACGCTGCACGGTGCGGATTTCACCGGCAAGGGCGCGCCGCTCCTGAACTTCTTTATCGACCGTTACGCCGAGGCCTTCATGGCCGAAATCAGTGCCTTCGTCGATGCGATCGACGCCGGCACGCCTCCAGAGGTCGGGTTCGAGGACGGTCGCCAGGCCCTGATCCTGGCCGAGGCAGCGATCAAATCGGCGGCCGAGGGCCGCATTGTAAAAACCAGCGAAATCGGGTGAACCATGTACCAGAATTTTGGACTCTATATCGACGGCAAGTGGCGTGGTGCCACCGGCGGAACAATGGCCGACGTCCTAAGCCCTGTCACGCAAAGTGCTCTTGGTGCTGTTCCGGTGGCGACGACCGCTGACACGCAGGAAGCCCTTGTGGCGGCCGGCAAGGGTTTTGCTGCGTGGCGGACAACGGCGGCCTTCGCGCGCGCCGACGCGCTGCACCGGATCGCCGACGAGATGCTCCGCCGCACGGACGAGGCAAAAAGCATGATTTCGGCGGAGACCGGCAAGCCAATTGCGCAGTCGGAGCGCGAATGGGGATTGTCCATCGACCAGTTTCGTTGGTTTGCGGAAGAGGCACGCCGCATCTACGGCCGGATCATCGAATCGCGCGTACCCGGCGGCCGCTTCGAGGTGTCGCGTGAGCCTGTCGGCATCGTCGGCGCCTTCACTGCCTGGAATTTTCCGGCGGCACTCGTCGCCCGCAAGGCAGCACCCGCGCTGGCGGCGGGTTGCGCAATCATTCTCCGCCCTTCGAGCCAGACACCGGGCGTTGCCATGGTCATGGTTGATTGCATGCGGGCGGGCAACCTGCCCGATGGTGCCGTCAATCTGGTCGTCGGTCCGACCGCGACCACCTATACGCCGATCATGGCCGACAAATGGGTGCGCAAGGTCTCCTTGACCGGCTCGACCCGCGTTGGTCAGCAGATGATCCGAGATGCCGCTGATACGGTGAAGAAAGTCTCGATGGAGCTCGGCGGCAACGCCCCGCTGATCGTCTATGATGACGCCGACCTCGAGCTTGCACTGAATATGTCGGTGCCGACGAAGTTCGCAAATGCCGGCCAGGTTTGCGTAACGCCGGATCGCTTCTTCGTGCATGAACGTCTGTATGACGCCTTCGTGGATGGGTTCGTTTCCCGGGCCAACGCGCTGAAACTCGGCGACGGTCTCGATCCTTCCGTACAAATGGGACCCTTGATCAATGGCGGTCGCCTTTCGGAGATCGAGTCGATCGTCTCGGACGCCGTGAAAGCAGGCGCGCAAGTTGCGGCCGGGGGCGAACGCGCCTCGGAATTCAACGCTGGTCATTTCTACAAGCCAACCGTTCTGACCGATGTCACCGACGATATGAAAGTTTTCGCCGAGGAGAATTTCGGTCCCATTGCCGCGATCGCGCGGTTTAACGAGGAGGATGAAGTTCTGTCCCGCGCCAATGCTTCCGACATGGGACTGTCGGCCTATGCTTTTACCCGCTCGCCGGATCGCGCCCGGCGGACAGTATCGACGTTGAAGGCAGGGATGGTTGGTATAAACAGCTTTGCGCTGGCCGCGTCCGAGGCACCCTTTGGTGGCACCAACCATTCCGGCATGGGCCGAGAGGGGGGGATCGAAGGGATCAGCGACTATCTCGACACCAAGCTTGCCCAGATCGTGTTCTGAGGGCGGCTGATATGATCAAGAACAAATTGAAAGAAATCTGGGCTGAGGGCCGGCCGTCGATCAATGGCTGGCTGTCAATCGGCAATGCCTTCACCGCGGAGATCATGGCGGCGCAGGGCTACGATTCCGTCTCGATCGACATCCAGCATGGGGCTTTGGACTACAATTCGGTACTGCCGATGTTTCAAGCTATGCGCGCCTCTGGTGTCGTGCCAATGGCGCGCGTGCCCTGGCTGGAGCCCGGAATTATCATGAAGGTGCTGGATGCAGGCGCCTATGGTGTGATCTGCCCGATGGTCAATACTGCCGTGCAGGCCGCCGAATTCGTCAGCTATCTCCGCTATCCGCCTTACGGTCAGCGCAGTTTTGGGCCGACACGCGTCAGCTTTGCCGCTGGGCCGAATTATGCGGGTGAGGCGAATGAAGAAATCCTTGCCTTCGCCATGGTCGAAACCAAGCAAGCGATGGAGAACCTCGATGCGATTGCCGCAACCCCGGGGTTGGACGGCATTTACGTCGGCCCCGCCGATCTGACCTTCAGTCTGACGGATGGCCGGCTTGCGCCGGCCTTCGATCGTGAGGAGCCGGAAATGATCGAGGCCCTCCAGCGCATCGTCGCTGCCTGCAAGAAGAACAGAATTCGTGCCGCTCTCCATTGCGGCACGCCGGAATATGCCGCCCGCGCCATTCAGTGGGGCTTCGATATGACGACCGTGTCAGGCGATACCCGGCTCTTGGCGGCGGCAGCAGCGGCGAGCGTCACGAAGTTTCGCGACCTCGTCGGGCAGATCTCGGGCTCGGCTGAAAAGGGGGCCTACTGATGCCGCATATTCTCGTTGCTGGAAAGTTGCATCCGTCCGGGGTGGCACTTTTGAAAAGCACTCCAGGCGTAACGTTCGACTATGTGGAAGAAGTCTCCGAACAATCCTATCATCCATTCATCGGCAAGGCTGACGCGCTGGTGCTACGCACCCAGCCCTTGTCGGCGTCGACTGTCGCGAACGCAAATCGCCTGAAAGTCGTCTCACGCCATGGCGTTGGATACGACGCCGTCCATGTGGCATCGCTCAACGAAAGAGGCATCGCGCTCACCGTTGTCGGTGATGTCAATTCGGTTTCGGTGGCTGAGCATGCCATGATGTTGATCCTGTCAGCGGCGAAGCGGGTTCTTCGCGGTGATCGCGCTGTGCGCAATCCATCGGAATGGGGATGGCGTAACCGCCTGGAAGCGGAAGAGATTTCGGGAAAACGCCTGCTGATCATCGGGTTTGGTCGCATTGGGCGTCACCTATCACGCATGGCCATGGGCTTTGGCATGGAGATCAGAGCTTTCGATCCTTATCTGCAGGCTCAGGGCTGGCCTAAGGGGCCGGTCTTGCGCGCGGATGACCTTCTGAAAGGGCTTCAGTGGGCAGATGTCGTCTCGATCAATGTTCCAAAGGCCGATCGGCCAATAATCGGCAAATACGAACTCGCGGCGATGAAGCCTGGCGCCATACTCGTCAACACAGCGCGCGGCGGCGTTGTCGATGAAGCGGCTTTGATCGAAGCGTTGCAATCCGAACATCTTGGTGCGGCGGGGCTCGACGTTTTTGACGACGAACCGCCATTCGAAGATTGCCGGCTTCTGGCCTTCGATCAGGTGGTGCTGTCGCCGCATATTGCCGGATTGACGCGTGAATGCGGTGAACGCATGGCCGTCGCGTCCGTGCAAAACGTGCTTGATTTTTTTGCTGGCAAAATTGACCCGAGCTTAGTCGTGAACGCTGATCAGTTGCCAGCGAACTAAGTCTCCGAAACCGATCGAACTGCTCCAAGAGCGTGGCGTCCACCGCGTGTGAGCGCGCGTTCGGTCAAAAATGACAATAAAAATTGCCAATGAAATAAATGGCATTAAACATTGAAAATATGCTTTGACTCAGCATTTATTGCTGTTTAGTCTAATTTGCAATGATTGTTGCAATTTGAAAATCGGCGGCAATCATGGGCTGACAGAGGTGTGGTGCTGGGAGGTGCCCTCCGCGGAAATCTGGCGGTACCGGAATTCACTGTGTTTCATGGGAGGTAAAGAGAGATGGAACGTTTGATACGCGGCCTTTTGGCCACAACAGTTATCGCAGCCGCAATGGGCGGGGCGGCAGTCGCGCAGGACAAGGCGAAGGTCTTTTTTCTGTTGCCAAATCAAACGACAATTCGTTTTGAGAGCCGCGACGCGCCGTTCTTCGTTCAGGCGATGAAGGAAAAGGCACCCGACGTCGAAGTCGTGGTTCAGAACGCGCAGGGCGATCCCAATAAGCAGCAGGCTCAGGTCGAGGATGCGATCGCCCAGGGCGCAAAGGTAATCCTGCTCACGTCCGCAGACGCAAACCTTGCCGCCGGTGAGCTTGCCGCAGCGGCGAAGGCGAACGTTCCTGTCGTGCTTTACGATCATGACGCCGTTGGCGGCAAAGCCGAAGCCCATATCGTCTTCGACTCGCTGGCAGTTGGCCAGGCGCAGGGCAAACGCGCAGCCGAATTGATCAAGGCCATGCCGAAGTCGCCGGTCAAGGTCGCCCGCGTCAAGGGTAATCAAGGTGAGTACGGCACCGGCCAATACGAAAAAGGACAGAACGAATTTCTTCAGCCACTGATCGACTCCGGCAAAGTCAAAGTCGTTTGCGAGCAGTACACCCAGAACTGGGATCCGGTGTTGGCGCAGAACTTCGCCGAGGATTGCCTCACGAAGAATGGTGGCGATGTCGACGTCTTTCTCGGCATGAATGACGGCACCACGGGCGGCTCTGTTGCGGCGCTGATCTCGCAAGGGGTCAAGCCTGGCGACAAGCTTGTCACCGGCGGCCAGGATGCCACTGTGGAAGCGCTGCGTTACATCGCACAAGGGTGGCAAGACAACTCCGTTCTCAAGGACCTGAAGGTTCAGGCAACAGAAGCCGCCGATGTCGTCGCATCGATTGTTGCAGGCAAGGGGGTGCCGAAAGACCTGGTCAACGGCGAGGTCAACAACACCTTCATGGACGTCCCGGCCGTATTCCTGCCGGTCAGCAACATCACGAAGGACAATCTTGGCGACGTCGTCTCGAAGGGCGTTTGGACCTGGGCAGAAATCTGCAAAGGCATCGAAACGACCGACGTCTGCAAGAAGAACCTTTAATCTGATCGCTTGCTGCGGAGGAGGCGGTACGGCCGCTTTCCTCCGCTCGCAGGGTCACGACCGCTCTTGAGGATGACATGACCGCGACCGATTCAGGCCGTTTAGAGGACAGGGCCTTTTCAATCAAAAAATCCGTGCCGCTGATTTCGATGCGCAACATTCAGAAGTCGTTCGGCTCGGTTCATGCCCTGCGAGGAGCTTCCGTTGAAGTCCATGCCGGCGAAATCGTCGCGCTCGTCGGCGACAACGGCGCGGGTAAATCGACACTCGTGAAGGTGATGGCGGGCGTTTACGCCGCCGACTCTGGAGAGTACGAAATCGAGGGCAAGCCGGCGAGCATCCGAACGCCCGCCGATGCGACCGCGCATGGCATTGCGACCGTCTATCAGGATCTCGCTCTCTGTAACAATCTGGACGCCGTCCAGAACCTTTTCCTCGGCCGTGAATTGACTGGCTCGGGCATTTTCGGCCGCCGCATTCGTCGTGCCGAATGTGAGGTGCGGGCTCGTGAAGTGATGACGAGAATGCGTCTGGGCAATCTTTCGCTGACAAGGCCCGTGGGCGCCATGTCCGGTGGTCAACGTCAGAACATCGCTATCGCAAGATCCATTCTATGGACGCCCAAGGTCGTCATTCTCGACGAGCCAACCGCCGCTCTTAGCCACTCGGCCGCCCAACAGGTCGCGGACCTTATCCGCGGCCTGGCCGATGATGGGCTGGGTATCGTCATTGTCAGTCACGACATCCATCATTTCGTCGTGAACTCAACCGACCGGATCGAAGTCATGCGGCTTGGCGCGAATGCGGCGAGCTTTCGCTCCAAGGATGTAACGGGCGAGATGGTCGTCAACGCGATGGTCGGCGGCAACGAGGGCGTCAATCTTGCCGGCTGATCAGAACTTTTCCATGTTTGAGGAATGAATGCCATGGTTTCCATCTCCACAACCGCTGCGCCGAAGCGGCGCACTTTCGGAGAGCTTCTCAACAGCGATCTCAGGGCTCTGCCGGTCGTCATCGCGCTGGTCGCATTGTGGATCTTCTTTGCCATTCAAAGCGACATCTTCCTCACGCCGCGAAACCTGTCAAATCTGCTCCAGCAATCGACCGTCGTCGGAATTATGGCGCTTGGTTTGATGTTTGTTCTTCTGGTCAAGGAGATCGATCTTTCGATCGCGGCGATACATGGCGTCACATCGGTCTTCAGCGCAAAGCTGATCGTCGATTATGGGTTCTCGCCCTGGCTGGCACTTCCGATGGCGGTCTTGATCGGTGCCGCGATCGGATCCTGTTCGGCTCGCTGGGTGAACTGGGTCGGGGTCCCGTCATTCGTTGTGACCCTGGGGCTGGGACTTGCACTTAACGGTATTCAGTTGCTTCTGCTTCCCGCCACCGCCCGCTATGCCTTGATGGGCACGGGTGTCGAATACATCGCGCAGACCACCATCGCCGGCGCCGGCGCCTGGGTCACGTGGCTTGTGGGACTTGCGCTGCTGTCAGGCCTGATCTTTTCCGGCGTCGCACGGCGGCGGCGAGCAGGACTTGACGTGTCGACCCTTCACAGCGTGGTCCTTCCTCTTGTCGGGGCTGGCATTCTGGGTGCTGTCGTGGTGCTGGTTCTCAATGCCAGTCAGGGCATTCCATTGCCCGTTCTGATCTTCGTTTTTCTCCTTGGCATAGGCGGCTATGTCTTGAACGAGACCCAGTTTGGTCTTTATCTTTATGCCGTCGGAAACAATGATGAAGCGGCGCGGCGCGCCGGTATCAAAGTGCCATTCATCCGCATGGCAGCCTTTGCGATTGCAGGTGGTGTTGCAGCAATCGCCGGCATCGTTGCATCGTCGAGAACCCTCGGTGTCGGTGTCTTCTCCGGCGGCGGGGTCGGCGGCGGAACGCTGCTGCTGGAATCAATCGCCGCAGCGGTGATCGGCGGTGTGAGCCTGTTCGGTGGCCGCGGTGCTATCCACGCGGCGCTCCTGGGAGCCTTGGTGATCGGCACGGTTCAAAACGGTCTCAATCTCATGGGTGTGGAGAACGAAGTTCGTCTGATCGTCACCGGCCTGCTTCTGGTTCTCGCCGTTTCCATAGACAAGATCATTGAAAAGCTGACCGGACAACAGTCGTTTTGATCTTGCGCCACGTCGAGCCCCGGCCCTTCGGGTTGGCTGAAACGGGCCGGCTGATCGACCGGCCGGCTTGGCCGTAGAGCTGGGCTACGACGCGCGCCGGCCGGTCGACCATCCGGCCCGTTTCAGCCAACAGAATGCTGCAATCTAACCCGGAAAGGCTCTAGCCGATTTGACATTGCCATTCTTTTGCTGTTCAGCGCATGATGCAATGAAATTTGCAGGTTTAGGAAATGGCAGAGATCGACCCACCGCGCGATTATGAGGAGTTCATCCGTCTGGTCCATGACCGTTACGACGGGATGAGCAAGACCTATCAGAAGATCTCGGTTTACCTAACCCAGAGCCCCAATGATGTGGCGGTTCTTTCTGTCAATGCGATCGCAGAACGCTGCGGCATCCACGCATCCAGTTTCGTGCGTTTCGCACAATCCTTGGGTTATGAGGGCTTCAAGGATCTGCAAGGCCTGTTTCAGCGTCGTCTCTCGACCGCTGCTCCCGGTTTCGAAGCGCGAAAGAAAGCTCTCGAAACGGAACTCGGAGCGCGAACCGACAGAAGCGAGGCCGGATTTCTCCGCGACCTTGTGGTGCGAGATATTGCGTCCCTGCAGGATCTACTCGCGCAAATCTCCGGTGAGGACCTAGCTACGGCTGTCGACCTCCTGGAGAAAAGCGAGACGATCTTCTTGATCGGCCAGCTGCGTTCGGCCCCGGTGGTCGAACTGTTGCGCTACGTTCTTACCATGCTTGGAAAGCGATGTGTCCTGCTCGACCCGGGTGGCGGGCTTGCCACCTATATGGCACGCACGATGAAGGACACCGATCTTCTGCTTGCCGTGTCATTTCGCTTTTATGCAACGGAAGTCGTGAATGTGGTCGAAGATGCCGCCGCTCGGGGGATTTCTATCGTTGCCATTTCCGACAGCACGCTTTCGCCTCTGGCCAAGTCCGCGACGGTTCTCTTCCCGGTTCCCGAGCATGAATATACGTTTTCACGCTCGCTCGCTGCTCCGATGTGTCTGGCGCAGGCGCTGACCGTTGCCCTCGCCAGCCGCCTCCAAGGCAGCGAGGATGAGCCTCGGATTCCGATTGTGACCGGGCAATAGCGAGCCTAGGCTTGGAGCTACAGGATAGGAGCCTGATCGATAGCAGCCCCGTTGAGCGGACACATGATGAACGACACTGTCCTCCTGTTTCACGGCATTGCCCGGACGAAGAAAAGCATGGCGAAGCTCGCAGGCTTCCTGTCCGGTCACGGTTATCGGGTTGTGAATGTCGGTTACCCCTCCACCAAGTATTCGATCAGCKACCTCGTCGACATCATCCGACCTGAGATCGACGGCGCTGCGAAGCAGGCAGGCGACGGCCGGGTCCATTTCGTCGGTTATTCGATGGGTGGGCTGATCATCCGCGCGTTTCTCAGGCGCTATCGCCCAGCCAACCTGGGGAGAGTTGTGATGGTCGGAACGCCGAACAACGGCAGTCAGATTGCCGATTTCCTCAAGAACTGGCCCTTATACAGGAAGGTCTATGGACCGGCAGGACAGCAGCTGATTACCGATCAAGCCGCAATGACCGAGCTGTTCGGCACGGTCGATTACGAACTTGGCATCATCGCCGGGAATCGGACCATCGACCCGGTCTCCTCCCTTATCATCGGCCTCAGGGTTCCGAATGATGGAAAGGTTTCGGTGGAGAGCACCCGTCTCGACGGCGCGTCGGCGCATATCGTCATACCGGCAAACCACACTTTCTTGCCCGTCAACAAGACGATGTGGAGCGAGACCCTGTCGTTTCTGCAAGATGGGCGGTTTACAAGCTGAATTTCCACATATTCAAACATCCGCCACATGCCCTCTGCTTAATTCCCCGCGGCACCGGTATCGAAGGAACTGTAATGACCGCCATCCTGCGAAAGAAAGTTCACGGCGCGTCTACACGCGGACAGATCATCGATGGTGCGCCCGATGTCGGCGTCGCCTATCAGGTGTTTTCCGATACGGTGATCGAAGATGTTATCGTCAAGAATTCCCCTCGCGGCTTCAAATTTCACAATGGCAAGAATCTCACCGTCAGGCGCTGTGAAACGGAGAATGTGAACGGCGACGGCATCTACCTGACGAAGACGACGCACGTGTTGCTGGAGAATAATCGCATCGGCGCGGCACCGGGCGAGGGAGCAGACTGCTGCCAGTTCGCCTATCAAAACAGCGACGACAATATCAGCTCCGATATCGTGATCCGCGGCAACCTCTTCCTGCAGTCGCCGGCGAGCGCATCGAACAAGGGCGCGCTGGTCTGCGACAAAACGCGAAAATACCTGGTCGAGTACAATTTCATCGGCGGCAAGAATTTCTCCTTTTCGTCGATTGGGGATGACGCGGTGGTGCGCAGCAACATCATGCGCGATGGCAGGATGAATGATTATTCCTTCGGCTACGGCGTCGGCGACAAGGCCGACCACGCCGGACATCACGTTTATGACAACTGGATCGAGAACACCAATCGTGGTGTCAGCCTGAGCGGGTTTTCGGATCAGGAGCTGGCATTTCGCAAAGACATCGATATCCACGACAACGTCATCAGCCAATGCGACATCGCGTTCTTCGCCAACCGTCGGTGGTCCGGCAGCTTTCGGCGCAACATATTCCTGCGGTGCGAGCAGGACATCGTTCTCGAGAGAAACGGCAAAGCGACTGCGGGTGATATCGATGGCAACTATCGCAACGATGGCAGCTTTCTGAACGTCACCCCGCCGCCGCTTCGCTTGAAGCCTGACGGCAAGGCTTCCGTTTCCTCCGGAGAGTGGACATCCGAGCCCGACGAAATCCGCATCCAGTGGCGTGATAAGGGGATCGATATCCCAGGCGCCAATCGGCCTTCCATTGCGGTTGAGCCTGGCATGGAATTGTCATGCGTCTTGCTGGCCCGCAAGGCGCAGAACTGGATGCTGGCGATCGCTGAGACTGCCTATGACGACTTCACGCCGCGCGCATGGCAGGAACACAGGCTGCCTTGGCAGAAGCGCTATCTCTCGATTTAAGCATGTCGCGCAAAACTCTGCAGCGGTTTTGTGACAACGACATGTAAAGCGCGAGGAGCGAATCTGAAAGATTGCGACATGCTTTAGCGGTCGCGTCAAAATCAGGATCGACGCCAGCCAAGCTTCATGGCCTTACCTGCACTGAGCGCTTTGCGAACCGGCTCATCGTAGAGGCGGGTGACGATAATGGCCAATAGGACGATCAGTGGAAGAACGATGGCAAAGATCGCCCAGGCCGGCGGTTGTCCCAGGCCAGCGGCCTTCCAGGCTCCCAACAGCAAGCCCAGCAGCGGAACGTGAATTGCATAGAGCGCGTAAGATGCCTCTCCCGCAATAAGAAGCGGCTGTCGCAGCACGCCATCGAAGTTGGCTGTGTAAAGGACAAGCACGGCGAGAGGAAATAAAGCAGTGATGACAATCAGGTCCTTTATGCCAACCAAGGCGGCTGGCGCCTGGAAGACGAGAAGAGCAGTCGCGACGACGATGACTGCCACTGCGGCTGCTTTTCCGATGCCTGAAGGGGAAAGCCGCTCACGGTAGCGGTACATCAAGATGCCGAGGGTGAAGGAAAAGAGAACGCGGGGAAATCCGGAGAGCAAAGCGCCGTCGAGCGGGATCAGGTCGGCGCTTCCATGGGCCAGCGTTTGCGCCGCCAGCCAAACCCATGACGCAAGCAGGATGATGGCGAGCACGCCGCTGGACAGCATTCTCGCCGCATAGCCGTAGGCGAGGTTGATCACGATCTCCAGGAATAGCGACCATGACGGACCGTTGAAGGGGAACAGGTTCGGCGCCTTCAGCGACGTCCCACCGATCGCCGGCATGAAGAACATCGAGGCAATCAACGAGGTGGCAAATAGCATGGGATCCATTTGCTGATTTCTGCTGAGCGACATGCCTGCATATGCGAGTACGCCGAGCAACAAACCGAGCAGATAGAGGGGATATAAGCGGATGAGACGCTTGATGGCGAAATCATTGGCGGAGAGCGAAGACTCTTGAATGAGTTTCTTCTCATAGGCGTGGCCAATCACGAACCCGCTGAGACAAAAAAACAGGTCGACGGCGAGGTATGCAGCAGGTGCTGCATCAAATCCGACAAACCCTTCGGTATGATGCACTGCCACACAAATAGCCGCCAGGCCACGAATCCCATCGAGGCCAACCAGTCTACGATTATTTGAAGTCATCTTTTTAGCCTGATGCATGTTGCGCGCCTGCCTGGGTCGGTTTGCGGAAGCGGGACAGGAACTCCGGGCCAAGGCTCGTAAGCGCGATCACGGTATGGGGCCATAGGATGAAGGGGGCCAGCATCATTCCGGCTTCGGTGAACGCGCCGATCAAGATCAGGAGGATAATGACAACCTCCTTCCTCTTCGTAATGGCCAGCGCTTGATTTAGGGGCGACGAGGTCATCTTCGCCACGAGCCGCACTACGACAAACGACGTCCAGATGATGGTGGCGGGTATGCCCATGTTCAGCGCAAGTTCGATATAGGTGTTGTGGGTGGATTGAGCGTCCCAGGTAAGGCGAACATATTGCTCCATGATTTCGGGCTGTCGGAACAAGGCAAATCCCCAGCCTGTAAGGGGCCGCTCGAAGATCAGCGGCAGCAACTGTTCCCAAACATTCGTACGTCCGCTGAGCGTAAGGTCTTTCCCGAATGACTCGGCAATCGCCTGTGCCACACCCATCAACGCGACGGAGACGACAAAGCCCAGCAGAGCGAATGCAAGAAGAACGACGAAGGACCTGAAGATGCGGCCTGGAAAGCGCTGAATCCAGCTCATTCCGTAGAATACGGCTATTCCGATCGAAAGCAGGATGATCGCCGTCGATGATTTCGCCAGCACGATGAGCACGAGGTAGAGCAGCATTGCCGCCCATCGCAGGAGATCATAGTAGCGCAGACGCCACATCGGCAGGGCCGGCAGCAGCAAGATGAAGTTTGTTGCCGAAAACTGGCCGAGCATGTTTTTGTGGTAAAATGCCCCTTTCACCATCCCGGCATAACTGCCTCTCATCACGGCGAACCGTGGAAAGGCTGCGGTGTAAAGAATATTGATGAAAGCCGTTGCAATCGCAAATTTCGCCAGGCTTTCAAATGTGTCAACGGCTCCGTAACGGGCCCGGTAAAGAATGGGTCCAGCTGTCAGCAATGCGACCGCAACGAGGGCCCGAAGCGAGGCTCCGACGCTGACGGAAAAAGCAATCGAGAGAAAGACGCATAAGCAAACTATGCCGACCAGCGGCGAGGCGCTGCGAATCAATTCAAAGATTCGCCTGGGCTCCAGGATGCAGTAGAGGCCAATGAGTGGAACGAGCGACATCAGCAACAGTCGCATCGGCATGGGGTCTTTGCCGACGCCCTCCTGGAAGTCGGCCGGCAGCCCATACCACATGCCGGTGGCTCGCCAGAGGGAAATATAAAATATCGCCGAGAGGACGATCCGCACGAAGGTTTCACGCCGAATGCGATATTGCGCGCGAGCTCTGGGTCTATGTCTTTGCAGGCCAATCGGTTGGTAGCTGTCAAATGAGGTGCTCATGACATTCCGCCTTACGTTTTGGTAACCACCTGAGCGGCAAAAATCAAAGCTGTAGACCCGCTGCGGCGAGGAAGCTCGTGATCAGCTTGTATGCCCCTTCATTAAAATGAAGATGGTCAGGCTTGTAGTTGGAACATTCTTTATCGCTTGGCTTACCGCACCGCAACATATCATCGTTCATTTGAACAAACGTGACACCCGGCATTTCAGCCAATGACGATGCTACAAGCTGGTTGGCCGGAATTCGTACATCCTCGTAAAAGGCATAGCGCTTGCCCCGAGGCGGTATGGACAACGCATAAATATGGGCGCCTGGCCAAAGAGCGCGAACCTTGCTGACAACAGCGACGACACCAGCTGCCACGGCGCATGGCGCAGTTTTCGCACCCAGATTGTTCGTGCCGATAAGCACGACGACATCGGCGGGATGGAAATCCGGAAGGTTTAGACCATCGAGGCGGTACAATGCATTTTGCGTGGTATCCCCAGCGACCCCGAGGTTCATCACTGGGCGCGTGGGAAAGCTGTCCTTGATCCAGGGCTGCCAGAGCTCGATGAGCGAATCGCCGACAAGAGCCAGATTGTATCGGGCTGATTTGTCGCGATAGCTGGGAAGAGCGCGATCATATCGCTTGCTTGCCTGTTTTTGTTGGGCCGAGGCATTCGACACTTTTGCAGGGTCGGGGCATTCCTGTGCGAAGGACGGGCCAGCATTGCCGACGATGAGAAAGAAATTGCATGCGAGGACGATGACGAGGTTGGCGAAAAGTCGCAACATTCAGATTACCGATATCCTGACGTCTTGGGGCTTTCATTATTGAAGAGGAAAATGGCGGTGGCAAGGAAAGAGTGGCTCTGGCCTCTCCGCCCGCAATGCTCGGCCCCGTTGGCAGCCGATCCATGAAATGGAGATTACTGACCGCATCTGATCAACGAAGTCTTCAATTGCCGGAACCAAARGCCGAACCCGCCCGTTGATTGCCATGCCCCACCGTGTCCGGGAGACAGGACAGACATGGCACGTCAGACATTCTGGAAAGGTTATCTCAAGCTCTCGCTCGTCACTGCCGCCGTCTCGCTGACGCCGGCGACGACCGAAAGCAACAAGGTCCGTTTCCATGTCCTCAATCGCCAGACGAAGAACCGCATCGAAAGCCGCTATGTCGACAGCGTCACCCATAAACCGGTGGCCGAGCGGGACCAGGTGAAGGGCTATCCGCGCGGCGAGGACGACTATGTTCTTCTCGAAGATGAGGAGATCGAGGAAGTCGGGCTCGAAAGCACCCGCACCATCGAGATCGACAGTTTCGTGCAGCGCGGCTCGATCGATTGGATCTGGTACGACAAACCGCATTTTCTGGTGCCCGAGGACAAGGTCGGGCTGGAAGCCTTCTGCGTCATCCGCGAGGCGATGAAGGCGAATGATGTCGTCGGCATCGCCCGGCTTGTCCTTTATCGTCGTGAGCGTGCCGTGCTGCTGGAGCCGCAAGGCAAAGGCATCGTTCTTTGGACCCTGCGCTACGGCGACGAGGTGCGTGAACCCGTGGCCGAACTCGACGATAAGACCGAGATCGACAGCAAGCTGCTGACGCTGATGACGCAACTTGTGAAGGAAGAGACGAAGGATTGGAGCCCCACCATGGTGCAGGACCCGATCCAGAAACGCCTGAAGTCGATGATCCGCGGCAAGCAGAAGAGCCTGAAGAAGGCCGCGCCCGCGAAAAAATCCGCACCGGTGAAATCGACGGGCAATGTCATCAATATCATGGATGCGCTGAAAAAGAGCCTGGCCGCGGAAGGCGGCCAGAAGTCGCGCCAATGAAAAAACGGCCAGCAGTTTTGGGGAAACGACATACATAAATCAAAGACTTAAGACGCACCGCGGGAATCCACTTTGACGCGCTTCAGGTCCAGCGGCTTCGCCGGCGCGACAAACCGATGCATTCGCGCGAGGTCGGGTGCGCCTGAGATTGCCTATCGCCCGCCAGGGGTCGAGGCCATATCAGCTTGCCTTCTTGCTGTGGCTGTCGCTGCGCGCCGGCGCCGTCTTCTTCGCCAGGGCCTTCTTTGTTGGGGCCTTGCCACCCATCTTCGCGCTCTGACGCAGCGCTTCCATCAGGTCGACGACCTTGCGTTCCGGCGGCTGCTTCTTCTTCGGTGGTGCCCAGCCCTCGATCTTCGCCTTCACCAGTTCGACAAGGGCAGCCTCGTAGCGATCTTCGTATTCGCTCGGTTCGAAGCTGCCACGCTTGGTCTCCAGGATATGGCCTGCGAGTTCGAGCATCTCCTTGTCGAACTTGATGTCTGGAATGTCCTTGAAGACGGTGTCGGCCGAGCGCACCTCGTAGTCGAAATTCAGCATCGTCGCGACGATGTAGTCGTCATGAGGGCGGATCAGCAGCGTTCGGTTGCGCCGGAAAAGCACGGCTTCGGCCAGCGCCGCGACCTTGCCGTCACGCATGCCCCTGGCGATCAGCGACAGCGCCTCTTCGTCATGCTCGTCCAGGGGTGCGAGGTAGTAAGGGCGGTCGAAATAAAGCTTGTCGATATCGTCGCTGGCAATGAAGGCCTTCACATCAAGGACCTTGTCGCTTTCCGGCATGATTTCGGCGATCTCGTCGCCCTCGATGACGATGTAGTCGCCATTCTCCATCCGGTAGCCCTTGACCTGGTCGTCCCGCTCGACCGGTTTGCCGGTCTCGCTGTCGACGAACTGCCGTTCCACCCGGTGGCCGGTTCTGCGGTTGATGATGTGTAAGGAGACGCGGTCGGAGAAGGAAACGGCGGTGTAGAGTCCGACGGCGCATGTAAGGTCGCCCACCTTCAGATGACCTTTCCAGCTTGCCCGAGCGGCCATTCCATCCTCCGTCGCAAATCAGAGCCGGCTGCCGCTCTTGTCGGTTTCGAGCGGTTGGAATTCCCAGCCACCGTCGGGTGAGGGATAGGCGAGCAGCGCATCGCCATTGCCGATCTTCTGGCGCGACGCGGCGTCCTTGGCATGGACAATCGCTTCATCCACAGTCGCATAGGTCTCCGAAAGTGTGTCGCCGAGCTTATAGGCCCAACCATTGTCATGCGGCACGACCTGATAGGTGATATCGGCCATTTCGGATCTCCTCTTTTATTCAACAGTGAACATGATGCCGAAAACCGCTCACGGTTTTCGGCATCATGTTCTACTTCCGATTTGGTTTGCGCCGTTCGTCGAGCGCAATGATCTTCTCCAACGATGCGATATCCTCGCTGGTGACGACAGGAACCGGATCGGCAGCGATGGCTTCCAGCACGTCCTGTGAGACCGCGCCGTTTCGGATGGCCCATTCCAGCGTTTCGCGCGTTGCCCGCTCGGCCTTCAGCTGCGCATAGAGCGCAACGATCAGTCGATCGCGAGCATCCATCCGCCGGCCCTGGTGATCCATGCTGCGGACATTGCGCATTGCAACTCACCTTTGTCGCTGATTTCGTTCAGATGTATTCAACCGATGACGGGTGGAAAGGTTCCGAAACCGATGGCAGCAGCGCCATTGCCGCCGGAGGCGGAGAACACTATTTGAAGGATATTCGTTGGAGGGTTTCATCATGGCCGATCTCAAAGCTCGTCCCCGTCCAACCGGCGCCACCGCCGTTCTCGGCCGCACCGGTTTTCCGCATGTCACCTCCGCCACCGGAGGCGAGATCGATATCGTCACCACGCCGTCGCAGCCGGGCTTCAATCCGCTCGATCTGCTCTATTCCTCGCTCTCGGCCTGTCTGGTGCTCAGCGCCCRCATCGCCGCCAGCCAGATGGGCGTCCTCGACAAGATCAGCGAAATCACCGCCGACGTCACCGGCGAGAAGGCGGCGGAAGGGCTTTCGCGCGTTGCGAAGTTCAATATTGCCTTCTCGATCAAGGGCGATATCGACGAGGAAACCCGCCGGAATATAGCCCATGCCGCGGAAGACGAGATCTGCACGGTGAGCAACACGGTCCGCGGCGATCCCGAGTTCTCGACAACGGTATCGGGGTAAGGCTAAATCTACATAATAATTATAGACAATTGGGGGAGGAGGATTGCGTGACCATTGCCCCGCTTCTATGCTCGGGCATCGAAAGCAATGATCCCGGCCACCATGCAGCCCAAGCCTCTCCCGACGTCTGAACAGCCCGTCGTCGCCATCATCGGCGGCGGTGTCTCCGGCGCCGGCGTCGCCTATCATCTCGCGAGAGCCAGCTGCGGCGAGCGCCCTGTCATCGTGGTCTTCGAGCCGCGCGCCGAGCTTGGCCGCGGCCTTGCCTATGACACGGCCGATCCGGCCCACCGCATCAATGTTCCAGCCGCCAAGATGAGCCTGCAGCCCGACGATCTGGGGGAGTTCCAGGCCTGGATCGAAGCCCGCGACGCCGTCGCCGACGACCCTGAGGCCAAACAGCCCGAGGGCCTGCTCTTCCCCCGGCGCCAGCTGTTCGGCGATTATGTCGCCTCCCTGCTGAAGCCGTTGCTGGAAGACGGTGCAGTGCGTCATTGCCGCGCCGCAGTGACCGGTGTCGAGCGCCGTGCCGGCCGCTGGTCGATCCTCGACGACAGAGGCGGCGTGACGGAGGCCGATATCGTCGCGATCGCCACCAGCCATCCGCCGCCGGCAGCCCCCGGCCGGCTTGCGAGCCGGCTTGCGGCCCATCCCCGTTTCGTCGCCGATACCACCAAGCCCGGCGCGCTCGACGTGATCCGCCCGCATGACCAGGTGCTGGTCATCGGCAACGGCCTGACGGCCGCTGATGTCATTGCCTCGCTTGCTGAGCGCGGGCATGACGGTCCGGTAACGGCGATCTCGCGCCGCGGGCTGCGGTCTCGCGGGCATGCGCCGGTGCCGCAGCAGCTCTTCGGCGATTTCGTCTCCGATGCGACCCATTCCGCCGTGTCGCTGCTGACAGGGATCCGCACTGCGATAAAAGCGGCGAAGGCGGAGGGCATAAGCTGGCATGGCGTGATCGACCAGGTGCGGGCGCAGGGATACGATCTCTGGCAGGCGCTGCCGGTTGCCGAACGACGCCGCCTCGTCCGCCATCTGCGTCCCTATTGGGATGTCCACCGTTTCCGTATCGCCCCGCAGGTCGAGGCCGTGCTCGACGCGGCGATTGCCTCCGGCCGCCTCGATATCCTGGCCGGCTCGGTCGCCGATGCGAGCATTGAAGGCGAGTTCATTCTTTGCACCCTGCAGCCGCGTCATCTGCGCCAGCCGTTGGAGCGGCGCTATGACGCCGTCGTCGTCACCACCGGCCCAGCGCATGGAGGTATTCTCGAAACCCAGTCCTGGCTCGCGGCACTTGCGGCAAGCGACCACYTGTCGCTTGATCCCACAGGCCTCGGCCTTGCCTGCACCGATCGTTCCGAGGCGATCGGCCCGACGGGAAAGGCAGATCCTTCGCTGCTGATCTCCGGCCCGCTGGCGCGCGGCACATTCGGCGAGCTGATGGGACTGCCGCAGGTGACCGAGCATGCCTTTTTCGTCGCCGGCGAGATCGCCGAAAAGCTACGGACGAGCTCGACGAATAGGCATCCTGCCTGATTTTCCACCAATATGTCGCTCTTCGACTGTCCCCGGTGATCGACTTCTGATAGTTCCTCGGCCATCAACATCCCGCTGACCCATCATTCGGGCGAGCAGAAATATCGAGACCATGTCGCAGGCTGCCTCCACCCTTTCCGAAGCCTCGCCTTCCAATCGTTTCGCCCTTGCGGCGCTCCTTCTCGGCGGGGCGGCAATCGGCGGCTCGCCGATCTTCGTCAGGCTGTCCGAAGTCGGCCCGATGGCGACGGCCTTCTGGCGCGTGGCGCTGGCGCTGATCCCGATCGTCATCGTCTCGCTGCTGAAGAAGGAAAGGGGACCGAAGCCGCAAAGCCTTTCCGACTATGCCATGCTCATTCTCCCAGGCGTCATGTTGGCGCTCGACCTCGGCGCCTGGCACCTTTCGCTCACCATGACGTCGGTCGCCAATGCGACGCTGCTTGCCAACCTCGCACCAGTTTTCGTCACGCTGATCGCCTTCGCCTTTTTCAGCGCGAGGATCAGCCGCGTCTTCCTGCTCGGGCTTGTCCTGGCGCTGTCAGGCGTCGTCGTTCTGAAGGGCGGACCAGCAGCCGTCGGCAATGGCGACCTCAGCGGCGACGGCATCGCGATGATCGCCGCCTTCTTCTATGCCTGCTACATCCTTGCGATCGGCAGGCTGCGCAGCCGCTTCGATACGATCCGCATCATGTTGTGGAGCACGGCATCGGCTGCCGCCTTCATCTTTCCGATTGGCCTGATCTACGAGGGCCATATGCTGCCCGCGACCGTCTATGGCTGGTCGATCGTTTTCGGCCTCGCCTTTATCAGCCATGCCGGCGGGCAGGTGGCGATCACCTATGCGCTCGCCTATCTGCCGGCGGCCTTTTCCTCTCTGACGCTGCTGTTGCAGCCGGTCGTCGCGGCAATTCTTGCCTGGGCGCTGCTTAACGAGGCGATCGGGACGATGCAGGCGCTCGGCGGCGCCGTCGTGCTTGCCGGCATCATGGTTGCCCGCCGCGGCTGATCGTCAGCGATTTTCCTGCAGCAGCCATTTCTGGATGATCGGCACGTCGGCATCGCCGAGATCGTGGCCGCCGGCGATGACGTCGGAATCGACGGTGGCGCCCGAACTCTTCAGCCTCTCTTCCAACTCGCTCGCATATTTGCCGTAGGCATCCGTCTTGCCGCTGATGACGAGCAGGTCCGTGCCCTTCAGATCGGCATGCGGAAAGTCGCTGAGAACAGGCATGGAGCGCAGCAGCACCGCCTTATGAACCAGGTTCGGATGCAGGTAGAGCAGCGAGTTCAAAAGGTTGGCGCCATTGGAGTAGCCGACATAGACGACTTTCTGAGGGTCGAGCCCGTAGGATTTGACGGCCCCCTCGATGAAGGCCGCAAAGGCCTCGGCCTCGGTCTTGATGTCGTTCTGGTCGAAGGAGAAGGGGGTAATGCGCTTGTACCAGCGCGGAAAACCTTCCTCCGTCGCCCGGCCGCGCACGCCGAGCAGCGTTGCCCGCGGCGCCACCTTGTTCAAGAGCGGCATCAGCGTCGTCTCATTGCCGCCGGAGCCGTGCAGGAGCACGAAGACGCTGCCGTCTGGGTCTGGGGGCGTATAGAAGCGATGGACGAATGGCAGCTCGCGATAATTGATGCGCGGCTGGCCGGGCATTGAAAATTGCGGCAGCATCACCTTCAGGTCATGGAGATTGGTGATGGCTTCGGGTGGCGCGAAGAGCTTGCCCCCGAGGGCGGCGTGCTCTTCGTCCACGGTCATGCCGGGTTTGTCGGTCGCGAGCTCCACCAGCGTGCCGCCGGGCTCACGAGCGTAGAGCGAGCGGAAATATTTGCGGTCGTGCATGTTGGTCGGTGACGCGTCAGTCGCTTCCAGCGCCTTGCGCACCGAAAGCAGCGTCTCCTCGTCGGCGGCGCGGAAGGCGACGTGATCGACCGTGCCGGTGCCCGGCGCGCCGGACCAGAAGCCGCGCGCATCGCGCACGTCGATGATGTCGCCGGATTGCGAAACCAGCCTGTCGATCGTGCCGCGGCTGGCCTGGAAACGGTAACCAAAATGGCTCTCAAGGAAGCTGCGGCTTGCGGCGGGCTTCTCCGTCAGCATGGTCGCGCCGCGCACCCGCTGGATGGCATGCTCGACCGGGATCGAGGCACCGTCCCAGGCGGCCGGCGATACCAGGTTCTTTGCGCCTGCGAGCTTGAGGATGATGTTGTCAGGGTCCTTCAGCCGCAGGACAGGCTCGCCGAATTCGTCGGCTGGTCCCTCCGAGCGCAGGCCGAAGCTCATCGCGCGCGTCAGCCAGTAGCCGATGCTGGCGGGGTCGATCGACAGCGATATTTCGCTGATCTGGCCATAGCCGGCCCGGCCGGGCGCACCATCTTCCCAGGCGAGGAAGGTCAGGAGCGACCCTGGTGTCCCTGCCGCATCGCCATAGAAAAGATGAAGTTGGGTCGCGTCCTCGTAACCGGCTGTCTGCTTGACGAGCCGCATGCCGAGAAATCCCGCGTAGAAGTCCACGTTCGCCTGCACCTTTCGGGTGACGGCCGTGACGTGATGTATGCCTGATACCATCGAGAGCAGTCCTGATTGAAGCGGCGTCGTCAGGAGCGCGAGTATGAGAGCTGCGAAGGTCATACCGTTGCCAATGACGATCGCTTAGTTTTGTTCCGCACAAAGCGCAAGCGAATCGCCGCGCTGCAACAACTCCAAATGTTCGACATCTTCGAGTGCCTCTTCCAGTTGCTGCAAGGTTGGCGGCTTGACCATATAGGCGCGCGCGCCGAGATTTCTGGCCCGTCGCATGTCGCTCTCGTCGCTTGACGTGCTGAGAATGCAGACGGGAATTTGCTTGAGGCGGACGTCGGCTGAAAGCGCATGCAGCACCTCGAAGCCGTCCATGATCGGCATGTTGATGTCGAGCAGCATCAAGTCGATCTGCGGCACATCGGCGATGCCAGCGCGTTCTTCGAGCAGCCGCATTGCCTCGCGTCCGTTGGTGGCGACATGCAGGTTGAAATTCACCTTCTCCCGCCGCATCAGCTTGATCTTCAGAATCTGGATGTCGGCCGGGCTGTCTTCCACCAGCAGCACTTCGGCCAGCCTACCCGAACCTTCGCCTGGCTGCTCCGCCGGCCTGGCGCTGTGCGGGATGGCCGATGCGGCAGGCGGCGTGGACCTAGTCTCGGCGAGCGGCACTTCGAGAATGAAGGTGGCGCCCGGCCCATTTTCTGCCTCGCACCAGATAGAGCCGCCATGCATCTGCGCGATGCGGCGGCAGATGGCAAGGCCGAGCCCGGTGCCTTCGATGCCGCGGCCGACGAGGCGCTTGAACGGCTGGAAGATCAGCTCGCGATGCTCAGGATCGATGCCAGGCCCGTTGTCACGCACGGTGAGGCGGCAGATATCGCCCTGCGCTTCGCCTGTGATGCTGATCTCCGGAACCTTCTGCTCGCAATAGCGGATGGCATTCGACACCAGGTTCTGCAGGAGCTGGGTCAGCAGCGTCGCATCGCCCATGACCTCCGGCAGCGCCCCGCGGATGATGACGGCGCCGCGGCTTTCGGTCTGCTGACGCAGATTGTCCTCCACCTGGTCGAGCACATCAGATAGCGAGACCGGCCTGAGCTCCAGCCCGCCGTAGGCCTCGAGCTTGGTGAAACCCGAGACCTTGACGATCAGGTCTTCCATATGGTCGGCGGCGCTGAGCACGTAATCGAGCAATTCCCGGTCTTCGGCTGGAAGCGCGGCAGAACCGTGCAGGATGCGGCTGAAGGATTTGATCGTCCGGAGCGGCTCTTTCAAATCATGGGCCATGGCGCGGGTGAAGATCTCAAGCGATTGCCGCTTCTGCTCCAGCTTTGCTTCCAGCATGCCGTGCATGATGGCATTCTGGATGCAGCGATGCAGTGTTTCAGGCGAAAGCGAATCCTTTGTCAGATAGTCGCGCGCTCCGCTCTTCATCACCTCGACGGCGACGGTTTCGTTGCCCTGGCCGGTCAGCATGATGACGTTGGCGGCGGGATCACTCTCCAGGATATCGGCAAGAACGCCGAGCCCGTCGCGACCCGGCAGCGAATAGTCGAGCAGGATGCAGTCCGGCCGTTTCCGGCCGTTCAGTGCAAGGCCCTCTTCGCCCGTCTCCGCCTCCACGACGGTATAGGCGGTGCTGGAAACGCGGCCCAGTATGCGGCGATAGACCTCGCGATCGTCGATGTTGTCGTCGATGATGAGAATGGAGCAGTGTTCCGCCAATCTGTCAGTCCTCGAGCGGCAGGATCGCGATTTCGAACCAGTATTCCTTCAGCCGCTGGATCGCGGCGAAGAGCCCGTCGAGATCGACCGGCTTCTGCACATAGGTATTGGCGCCGAGCGCATAGCAGCCTTCGATATCGCGCTCGTCGTCGGAGGTCGTGAGGATCACCACCGGGATCTTGCGCCAGCCGGCGTTCGACTTGATCGCCTCCAGCGTCTTGCGGCCGTCAAGGCCCGGCATGTTGAGATCGAGCAGGATCAGTCCCGGTTTCGGCACCATCGAGCCGAGCATGTCGAGCGCTTCCTGACCGGAGGCCGCCCAGCGGATCGAGTTGCGCAGGTTGGTGCGTTTGAAGGCGCGCATCGTCGCTTCGAAATCGTCCTCGCTGTCCTCGACGATCAGGATCGGTTGCGTGTCACGCTGCTGCATTCTGCCCCTCGCGCTTTTTTCCCAGGGTGAAATAAAATGTCGTGCCGGTGCCGACCTCGGATTCCAGCCAGATATCGCCATTGTGCCGCGCGATGATCTTGCGGACGAAGGTAAGGCCTGCTCCGGTGCCGTCGTCGGAATCCTGCGACTTTTCCAGCCGCTTGAAAATGCGGAAAATATCCTCGTGGAATTCCTGCGGAATGCCCTTGCCGTTATCCTTAACGAAAAACACGTTGCGGGCAACCGTGCCGTCCTGACCGACGAACCGATCGAGGTAACCGATCGAGACGAGCGGCGCCGGCTTGTCGTTGTATTTGATCGCATTGGTGATGAGATTGCGGAACACTTCGGTCAGCCGCGGCGCGTCGCAGACCACCTCCGGCAGCCGGCCGTCGATGATGACCTTGGCATGCCGTTCCTCCAGCAACAGCTCCATCGTCGCGACGACATCCTTGACGATCAGGCCGATATCGGTGCGTTTGACCGCCAGTTGCTGCCGCCCGAGCCGAGAGAAATAAAGAAGGTCGTTGACGAGTTTCTCCATGCGCTGGCTGAGGCGCACGAGCCGGTTCAGCCGGCGCACGCCGTCCTGGTCGAGCTTGTCTTCATAGTCCTCCAAGAGGAAGCGGGAATGGTTGTGCAGGCCGCGTAGCGGTTCCTTGAGGTCATGCGAGGCGATATAGGCGAATTCATCGAGGTCGTGGTTGCTGCGCTCGAGCTCGGCCGTATAAGCCTCGAGCTGGGAAAGCGTCGTTTTCATCCGTTCTTCCTGCCGGACGCGCTCGCTGATGTCGCGCACGATACCGACGAAGGTTTTTGTATGGCCGGTGACGACGGCGCTGATGGAAACATCGATCGGAAAGACGATGCCGTTCTTGCGTCGCCCGGAGACCATGCGCGTCGTACCGATGATGCGCTCCTCGCCGGTCTGCCGGTAATGGCCGAGATAGCCGTCGTGCTCGGAATGGTAGGGTTCGGGCATCAGCATCTTGATGTTGCGGCCGATCGTCTCCTGCAGGGAGTAACCGAACATGCTTTCAGCCGCCGGATTGAAATTCTTGATCGTTCCACGCTCGTCGATGACGACGACGGCATCAGGGGTGCCACGCACCAGCGCGCCGAAGCGGACGCGCTCGCTTTCCAGGTTATAATTGTTGCGCATGAAATAGAAGACGAGAATCGCGATCAGCCAGAGCGTGGCAGCTGTAATAGTGCGGTTGGCGATCTCCTGCCAGAACGCCGCTTCGTCGTGCCTGACGGCGAAAAAGCCGAGCATCAGGAGCACGGTGCAGGCAAAGGCGAAGAAAAGCGGCGCATTTCTGTTGCCGAACCAGAGCGCCGTCAACACCAGCGGCACATAGAGAATGCCGTTGGCGACACCCAGCGGCGTGTAGAGATCGACGAGAATGCCGGTGAAGCAGACTGCAGCCGGGATCCACAGCGGGATCTGTGCCCGGTTTGTCGGCTGCATCCACCAGGAGCGGGCGAGAAGCCCCGAGCCGAAGATCACAATGCCGATCGCCGTATGCAGCGCCATCGCCGCATAGGGTCCCCAGCGGTAACCCTGTTCGGCATCGGTGACATAGCCGGCCAGCGCGATCATGCCGAGCGTGATAACGACATAGCTCGTCAGTTCCTGCACGACCTGGCTTTTCTTCTCCACGTGGAGCGAGAGCAGTACCGAAAGATTGGCGATCAGGAAGACCAAAGCGGTGTTCGGCCCCATGCCGCCGCCGATCTTGGCGATGAAATCGGGCGGAACCAGGAAACGCGTGATCAACATGTCGACATTGTGAAAAGTCCGCCCGATTGTGACGATTTCCACGAGCCGGGCCGCAGCGATCGCCGCCGCAAGCCCCGCCGTGATCGTTGCCGTTATGCGAAAACGGCGGGCCGCCAGTGTCGAGGCGGCAAGCCCCACGCCGGAAAGCACGAAGCAGAGCGCGGTGTTGAAGGCCATCGACGGAAAGCCGGGAACCAGCGAAATGACAATCTCGACCTGCAGCAGCCAGCCGGCAAGGGCAGTCACGCCGAGAAGGAACATCATGAAGCCGACCCCAATCGCAAAGGCACGGTAGTGCCGCCTTGGCTGGTCCTGCAGGTCCACGTTGCCCTGATCCTGCACCCGTGTGTCCTCCTTCGGTTCGCGCGGCCATCTTTTCCGAAATCGAGGAATACTCAATAGGCAAGGCAGGGCGGTGCCATGCTTTTTGCGAAATGATCTGCGATAAGGTATATCGAATTTCAGTGGAACCGCGATATGGTGATGTCGAAGGACAGCGAGGTTCATTCGAACAATATCCAAATTACGGTGCTAGATGACCACCCTATTTTATGTTGACGACAGTAAGGATGACCTCTTCTATCTCGACTATATCTGCAGAAAGCAGCAGATTTACGTCGATCTATTCTGTTTCTCCATGGCCGAAATGGCGCTGGAGGCGCTGGAGACGCGCGCGGCGGAAGGCAAGGCCCCGCCTGACCTGCTGGTCGCCGATCTCTACATGCCACTCGACAGCGGCATCAGCCTCATCACTCGGTTGCGCCTGGATGATCGTTTCAAGGCGATGCGGCTTGCTATCTGCAGCGGATCGGATGCTGCCGAGGACCGCGCACGCTCACTCGATGCCGGCGCCGATGTCTATCTGGAAAAGCCACTTGACCTTGCCACGATCATTCTCAATCTTGAGATGTAGAAAACGGCGAGAGCCGTATGACCTATTCTCTCTCATTCGTCCAAGCCATATGACAAACCGCAATTGACAAGGTCGAGGACGCATCACAAGATGCAACCGGAGCGAAGAATATGGAACGCAAAAATAAGCGCTGAGAGAACCGATCAACCCGCGTTCGCCGCCACGAACATCAGCCAACCCCTTAGCTGAATGGGTCTTCGGCTCTCTCGCGCTTACGTCTGGCACTGCCTTCTCGCATTCATGGATGTTGAATGCAGGAAGAATACGATACCCAGGTAAGAACTACTGCCCCTCAGTAAAATCTGCCCGTGCATCACCTGTCGTTGAGATAATTGATGATTTCCGCCTTACATATCGAAAGTCCCCGTTTTCGATATCTCTCATCAACCGTCTCGCAATTTTTGTAGCTCTTCGCGTTTAAGACGTATATCCCAAGATTTCGGGATTAGAGGTATCGGCGGGAGGAGAGGAAGAGTGGGAATGAGCAATGCCCCGGCAATTCCCTTTCATGCCGGACCGGAGCTTAGCCGGGCGATCAACCGCACCGATTTTTTCCGCCTGCTGAAGTCGGCGGCGCAGCATTACAACTTCGACAATTTCGCGCTTGCCCGCATTTCCGAGGCTTCGGCCCCTTTCGGTGAACGCGATATCGTCATCACCAATGTCGCCGACCGGCGTGTCGGCCTTTTCATCACGACGTTGAAGGAAGCGCTGGGAACCGTCCGGGCAAAGACCGCCCAGTTCCTGGCAACGCCGGTCCATGGCAGGAGCGCACAGCCGGAAGTTTATCCGTCCGATCTTGTTTTCAACGAATTCCTGGGTGGCGTCTTTCTCTTCATCCCGCTGTTTACGCCGGAAGGGCGGCGATATTGCCTCGTGCTCAGCGGCGAGCGTCCGGAGCCGGATCAGAGTGAGATCGCCGACATGCTTCTCGACGCCATGCGCATTTTCGACAAGCTCTACGAGGAAATCCTGACGCCGGAAATGTCCGGACGGCTGACCCAGCGCGAATCGGAAATCGTCAAATGGACGAGCGAAGGCAAGACGTCGGCGGAAATCGCCATCATTCTCGGTCTCTCCGAACATACGGTCAATTCGCACATCACCGCGGCCGCGCGCAAACTTGACGCTGTCAACCGCGTTCATATGGTGGCGATCGCCTTGAGGAATGGTTTGGTTTCGTGAAGATGGTTTCGGGATTGGGGAAATGAGACGATGATCACCGAAACGAGCCGGAGGAACACCGTCAAAGTTCTCTTTGTCGATGACGAATTCATCGAATTCCGCGCGCTCAAGAAGAAGATCGCCGATCTCTCCGAGCCGGCCGTCGAGGTTGAATATTCGCCATCGATCGGTGACGCGCTGGAAAAGATCCGCTTGGCGCGCTTCGATCTCATCCTGCTCGACAACCGCCTGCTGCCAAATGCCGATTTCCGCGAAACGGTGCCGGAGTTGCGCGGCATCGGTTACACCGGCCCGATCGGCGTCGTCTCGACCGATATATCGGGTGGCTATTTTCAGGAATTCCCGGATTACGGCGTCGATTTCCGCATCGGCAAGGACGAAATCGATGCCCAGACGCTGCAGCACATCATCCGCGAATATGTAACCTATGACGTTCCGGATTTCTGGAAGGACGATTACAGCATCTAACCATCAAGCGATGGGAAGGCAGATGATGAAACAGCTGCCGCTCGCATCCGAATGTTCGAGGCTGATATCGCCGCCAAGCGCCGTTAGAAACTCTCGCGCCGTCGTCAATCCGAGACCAGCGCCCTGGACCGCTCCCGCCTTCGGCAATTTCCAGAACGGCTCGAATATTCGCTCCCGATAAGCCGGATCGATGCCCGTCCCATTGTCGGAAATCCGGATGAACCAGTCCGTCCCCTCGCGCTCCGCAGCAATGGCGACATGCGGCGACGCTTCGCTGCGATAGGTGAGGGCATTGGTCAAAAGATGCCGCAGCACCAGACCGAAGAGGGCAGGGTCGGTCCGGATGGAAGGCAGGCCGTCGCTTTCAAGCGTTGCCTCACGGACGGCCGCCTCGTCGGTCAGTTCGCCCCAGACATTTTCGGCCAGCGCCTGCAGATCGACCTCTTCAGGCGTCACCTGAGGTGTGCCGCCGGCAAGGCTCATCAACGCCTTGGTGAGCCGCTGCGCCGTCTGCGCCTTTTCCAGGATCATCCGGAGGCTCTGAAGCTGTTCGCCGTCGAGCGTCTCCTCGAGATCATCGAGCAGCAACTCGGCATACATGGCGATATGGCGGAGCGGTGATTGCAGGTCGTGCGAAGCGGTCGCGAGAAAACGCTTGATGCGCTCCTCGCTGTCTCCGGCAACGGTGGTTTCCGGCGGTCTTGTCGGGTTGGATGACATCTAGCGGTTTCCCCGATCTCAATTGCAGCGCCGCGCGTCTTTTGAGACGCGCAAAGGACGCTCTATCACTTTGAATTGCGCATAATCCTTTCCGAAAATCGATTCCGATTTTCGGGGTTATGCGCTAGCTCGCGGACTTGCGCGGGCGACCCTGTTCCGGGGGGATGATCTCGACTGCCGTATCGGTTGCCGCTGCCTTGGCATGGCGGCGGCGCCAGTCGCCGAGGAAGAGCAGGATGGGTGCCGCGATGAAGATCGACGAGGCGCCGGCCACGAGAATGCCGAAGACCATCGGGATCGCGAAGCTCGAGACCGCGCTGCCGCCCCAGATCGCCATCGGCACCAGCGCGAGGAAGGCCGTCGCATTGGTGTAAAGGCTTCGCGCCAGGGTCTCGTTGATCGACTTGTCGATGATTTCGCGCAGCGGCATCGACTTATAGAGCCGCATGTTTTCGCGCATGCGGTCATATACGACGACTTTGTCGTTCACCGAGTAACCGACGAGCGTCAGGATGGCGGCGATCGCCGTCAAATTGAAGTCGAGGCCGGTGATCGCGAAGAAGCCGATCGCCTTGGTGACATCGAGCACCAGCGTGACGATGGCGCCGACGGCAAACGGCCATTCGAACCGCACCCAGATGTAGATGAGCATCGCGAAGCTTGCGATCACCACCGACAGGATACCGGCCCAGGCAAGCTCGCCGCTGACCTTCGGACCGATGACGTCGGTGCCTTCGATGGTGGCGGTCGGATCGATCTTGGCGACTTCGGCCTTCAGCTTGGTTACCGCTGTCGTCTGTGCCTCTTCGCCGCCTTCCTGCCGTTGAGCGCGAACGAGAATGCTGTTCTTGTCGCCGAAGGACTGCAGCGAGATTTCGCCGAGACCAAGCGTGTTCAAGCCTTCACGGAACGTCCCGAGATCGGCCGGGCCGGTGGTCCTGACGGCCATCTGGATGCCGCCGCGGAAATCGACGCCGTAGTTGAGGCCCGGATGAATGAAGAGCACGACGGAGGCAATCGAAAGCAGCGCCGAAACGGCGATGCCGAAGAAGCGCGCCTTCATGAACTGGATGTGCTTGTCATAGGGGCTGAACGGGATCAACGGCCGGATGTTCAGCACCTTGAGCTTGCTGCGGCGGGTGATCTCGATCATCGCGACACGCACGAAGGCGACCGATGTGAACATCGAGATGATCAGGCCGAGCGCCATGGTCACGGCAAAGCCGCGAACCGGTCCGGAGCCGAAAAAGAACAGGATGGCCGCAGCGATCAGGGCCGTCATGTTGCCGTCGATAATGGTCGAATAGGCACGGCGGAAGCCGGTGTCGATGGCGGCGAAGGCGCTCCTTCCCTTGCGCGTTTCTTCGCGGATGCGCTCGTTGATGAGAACGTTGGCGTCGACCGCAAGGCCGATGCCGAGAACGACACCGGCAATGCCCGGTAGCGTCAGCGTCGCACCAACCAGCGTTAGCGCCGAGAAGGTCAGGATCGTGTGGATCAACAGCGCGATATTCGCCAGGAAGCCCCAGGTGCCATAGAGAACGAAGATGAAGGCTGCGACGAGCACAAAGCCGACGATGCCGGAATAAATGCCCATCTTGATGGCATCGGCTCCGAGGTCGGCGCCGACGGTGCGCTCTTCGATGACCGTCAGCTTCGCGGGCAGGGCGCCGGCGCGCAACATGGCGGCCAGCGTCGTGGCGCTATCGGCCGAGAAACTGCCGGAGATCTGGCCTGAACCGCCGGTGATCGGCTCGCGGATAACAGGCGCGCTCAGCACCTTGTCGTCGAGGACGATGGCGAAGGGATTGCCGACGTTCTGGCGGGTGATCTCGGCAAAGCGGCTGGCGCCGGCGCTGTCGAAGCGGAAGCTGACGATCGGCTCATGCGTGTTCGAGTCGAAGCTGACGCGGGCATCCGAAAGGCGGTCGCCGGAGATTTCGACGCGGTCGAGGACCGGATACGACCTGCCTTCATCGTCCTTCAGCATGGTCACGCCGGGTCCGGGCGCATTGTTCGGCGACAGCATGTGGAACGACATCTTGGCGGTGGAGCCGAGCAGTTCGCGCAGGCGTGACGGATCCTGCGCGCCCGGAAGCTGGACGAGCACGCGATTGGCGCCGATGCGCTGGATGGTCGGCTCGGAGACGCCGACCTGGTCGACGCGCTGGCGGATGACTTCAAGGCTTTGCTGGACGGCATTGTCGACATTGGCGGAGATGCCGGCCGGCGAGAAGCCGACGGTGATGGTGGCGCCGTTCGCAGTGACGGCCAGATCCGACTGGCCGGCGCTGAGGCCGGTGCTGATCGGGTTGGCAAGCGTCTTGAGTTCGGTGACGGCAGCATCGCTCTGCGCGGCATCGGCAAGCGTCACGACGATCTGGTTCTGGCTGCGGACCACGGCTTTCGGCTGGATGCCCTTTTCGCGCAGCACGCGCCGCGCGTCCTGAAGCAGCGACTGCAGCCGCTCCTTGGTCAGGTCGGCTTCGTCGACTTCCAGAACGAGGTGCGAACCGCCGCGAAGGTCGAGGCCGAGTGACACCTGCTCATGCGGCAGCCAGGCCGGCACGCGCTGGAGGACGGATTGCGGCAGGACGTTCGGCAGGGCGATCAATAGGCCGAGTAGGATGATCACCGTATAGGTGACCACCAGCCATCGTGAAGTACGCATGTTGTATTCCTTGATATCGAGGGCCGGCGCTCGGGCGCTGGCGGCATGTCGTCAATGGTCGGAAGCGCCGATCGGCGCGAGCGTCAGGCAGCGACCGGCGGTGCGCGCGGCTGATAGGTCCTGGAGACTGCGGCATGAAGCGAAGCTTCAAATGCCGGAAAAGGCGCGGCCATGGTCCAGCCGGAAAAATCGACAACCGGGGCGGCGGCAAGGGCAAGCGGTCCGGCGTCATGCGCCGCCTGCTTCGGTGCAAGCTTGCGCTCCGTGGCAAGCAGCCCGCGCACGGCATCACGCGCAGTCAGCTGCGGCGGCTGCGGATCTCGACCGGAAGAGGAAAGCGTATTGACGGCGGCGGCCGGCGACATCACCAGGTTGCCGCCGAAAAGCAGGCCGAGATAGGCAAGGATGGCGACGAGGAGGGAGGCGGCGATACGGCTCGTCAGACGGCGCTGGTCCAGCTCCATCTTCTCCGTCCCGGCGATGTCACTCCCGTATCGGCTCAAAAGCGCGCCAATCTCTCATTCTCTTTCCGGCGGAGGGTCATCCGTCGGCATAATTGTATCAGGCCCATGCCTGTCTTCATAGGGCACACTCTCATGATGCACTTGGGCGAGCCGGTCAACCATGCCCAGCGCGATTTCGCGTTCGCCCATGATGACAGTGTCGGCGCCATAGTGCGTCAACTCATCGACCTCGGCGTCGGAATGGGCGCGGGCGACGATGAGGATCGATGGATTGACGCTACGCGCCTGCTCGGCGATGCGGCAGGCCTCGAAGGCGTTGGGGATGGCGATGGCAATGCTGCGGGCGCCAGAAAGATTGGCAAGGTCGAGCGTTTCCCGCATCACCGCATTGCCCGCCAGGGTTTCGATACCCTGCGCCTTCGGCTCGCCGATGCGCTTGTCGGAATCCTCGATGACCAGGAAGGGCGTGGCCGACGACTTGAGATTCTGTCCGACGATGCTGCCAACCCGCCCGTAGCCGACGAGAATGGCGTGGCCACTGAGGGCGGTCGGGTGCACCTCGTCGTCTTCAGGCGGCATCTCCTCCTGCGCTGCTATCGCATCTGCATCGGGAGCAGGGTCCGCCACGACGTCTTCGCGCTTTGCACCATCCAGCAGCGGCCGCATGCGGTCGCAGAGGAAGAACAGCAGCGGATTGAGGATGATCGAGATGATGGCGCCGGCAAGGATCAGATCGCGGCCTTCCTCCGGCAGCAGCCCGAGTTCGACGCCGAGAGCGGCGAGGATGAAGGAGAATTCGCCGATCTGGCCGAGGCTGGCCGAAATCGTCAGCGCCGTGCCGAGCGGCTTCTTGAAGGCGAGCACGATTAGGAGCGCGGCGACGGACTTGCCGATGACGATGATGAAGATGGTGGCGAGGATCGGCAGCGGCCTGTCGATCAGGATGTTCGGATCGAACAGCATGCCGACCGAGACGAAGAAGAGCACGGCAAAGGCGTCGCGCAGCGGCAGGCTTTCCTGCGCGGCGCGATGGCTGAGCTCGCTTTCGGCAAGCACCATGCCGGCGAAGAAGGCGCCGAGCGCCAGCGACACGCCAAAGAGCTTCGCCGCGCCGAAGGCGACGCCGAGCGCGATCGCCAGCACGCCGAGCCGGAAGAGCTCGCGCGAACCGGTATGGGCGATGCGGTGCATCGTCCAGGGAATGAGCTTGCGGCCGAAAACCAGCATCAGTGCCACGAACAGCGCCACCTTCACCAGCGTCATGGCGATCATGCCGCCGATGCCGAGATCGAGGCCGAACAGGCGGTTCAACCCGGCCGAGAGCGGTTCGACAGGAGCGTGACCCTCACCGCCGATGCTGGCTGCGGCCGGGATCAGCACCAGCGCCAGCACCATGGCGAGATCCTCGACGATCAGCCAGCCGACGGCGATCCTGCCGCGCTCGGTCTCGACGAGACGCCGCTCCTGCAGCGCTTTCAAGAGCACCACGGTTGAGGCGACCGAGAGCGCCAGGCCGAAGACCAGGCTGCCGCCGGTCGGCCAGCCCATGAAGGCGCCGAGCCCCCAGCCGAGCAGTGTCGCAAAGGCGATCTGCACGATCGCGCCGGGCACGGCGATGCCACGCACCGACAGCAGGTCTTTCAGGGAGAAATGCAGCCCGACGCCGAACATCAGCAGGATGACACCGATTTCGGCCAACTCCGGCGCAAGGTTCTGATCCGCCACATAACCTGGCGTATGTGGCCCCACAAGCACACCGGCTATTAGATAACCGACGAGCGGCGGCATCCGCAGCCGATGGGCGAAGGCGCCGAAAATGAAAGCCAGCACGAGGCCGCCGACGATTGTCGAAATCAACGGCGTATCGTGTGGCATCGCTGTCTCCCGATCTGGAAATCCCGTTCGTAATATGACATATATGGTTTATATCGACCAATATGGGCAACTTGAAATCATGGGTCAAGGCGCAAGGGAAACAATTCTCACTCCTGCTCTCTGTCGCGCGGCGCGTGGCCTGCTCGACTGGACCCAGACCGATCTTGCCGAGAGGGCCGCCGTCTCGCGCAGCACCATCCGCGATTATGAAGGCCGGCACCACGACATCCATCGCGCGACGGAGGCGCAGCTGCGCCTCGCCTTCGAGGAAGGCGGCGTCAAATTCGTGGAGATCGAAGGGGCGGGCACCGGCCTCTGCCTGCCCACTGCATAATTCAAAGGGTTACAGTGCCCTCTGCGTCTCTCGAAAAGACGCGTGGCTCTGTCATCGGGCAGGCTGAACCGGCTCAGGCGCCAGGCAGGCGGCAGAGACCTTGTAGGCTGAAAGCGCCTTGCCCTTGTAGTTGCCTTCCGTCGGCTGCCAGTTCTTCAGTACCTCGGGCGTCTCGGTGGCGCAGGTGAAGGGTCCGTCCGTCAGGAAAACCACCTTGCCGGTGATGTCGGCCGGCAGAGCGAATTCCTGCTCGTAATAGCTCTTCGGAAGGCCTGCGGGCGCCCGCGCATAGATCCGGTAGGATGTATCGCGGAGCGTATAGAAAAGATCGGCGACCATGTCGCGATTGTCGGTGACGATGATGTCCGTGCCCGCCTGAGCTGCGAGAGCGGCCGCCTCGCGGCTGACTTCGGCACGGCCGAGATAGCGCTTCATCAGCGCGTCGCCGTTCGGCAGCAGCAACTGATGCGGAAAGATCGTCGCCAGCGGAAAGAGCAGGCTGGCGATGCCGTTGATGGTCAGCGACGACCTGAGCCCCTTCGGCCACTTCAGGGAAAGCAGCCAGACGGCAAGGATGGTGCCTGCGACATAGGCAGTGACCGCCCAGTTGGCATAGGCCTTGGCGACCGTTGCCTGCAGCGTGATCAGCACCACCACCGGCATCGACAGCCAGACCAGCATCTTTTCCCGATCGTCGCTCCTACCCTTGATCATGCGATAGACCGCCCAGAGCATTGCAAAGAAGATGATCGGCCCGACGACGCCGAACTGGGCGGAGAAAAATTCAAGCCCGCGGCGGACACTGATACCGAGTTCGCTCCAATGGGCAATATCCTGCGTATGCCGCACCGTTGTGTTGTCGTGCTGCAGGTTCCACCAGAGGTTCGGCAAGGCGACGACCGCCGCGACCGCGACCGCGATGATGAAATCCCGGATGGCGATGCGTGCCGCCGGAATGAGGAGGAGGGCAAGCGCGCCGCCCGGAACGACGAACAGCACGGCATATTTCGTCAGGAAGGCGAGGCCGACGCTAAGGCCCATGACGAGCGCCAGCCCGACCGAGCGTCGCTGCGTCAGGCCGAAATAGGCAAGCAGCGCGATCGCGATGAAGAATAGCAGGATCACGTCGGTCGAGAAGAACACCGAAGAAAGCGCGACGCCGGGGAGCGTGATGTAGGTGGCGCCCGTCCAGCCTTCGATCTCCGGCCCGACGAAACGTTTTGCCGTCTTCATCAGCACCAGTGCCGCCGCCATGTGGATCAGCGGTCCGAGCAGCCTGATCCAGTAGATGGCGTTGGAGCCGGAAAGCTCGGTCATCGCCCGGATCACCCAGGCAATCATTGGCGGCTTGGAATAATAGCCGAGATCGAGATTCTGCGACCAGAACCAGTACTGCGCCTCGTCGACGAAAAGGTCCGTCGCATCGAAATTGAGCGTGACGACGCGCCAGAGCGTGAAGCCAAGAACGATGAGGAGACCAGATCTGGGGGACATGAACCGATAGTTCCGCTGACATGAAAGGCGCGAGTGCGATACACCAAAGGTGCCGGACTGCCAACGGGGAAGGGTGGAGATCAGTCTAAAGCATGTCGCGCAAAACTGTGCAGCTGCGGTACCGACATGCGTAAATGTAAAATAAAGCGCGAAGAGCGTTTCTGAAAGATCGCGACGCGCTTTAGAACACCCGAAGTGCGCGGAGATCGCGGTTTGCAGCGAGAAAATCGAGACGGGCGACGGCGGCAAGCAGCGTCATTGCAATCAAGCAGGAACCCAATCCGAGAACAATCATTGCTCTGTCCTTGTCGACGTCATGTCTTGGTTATCGACCGGCATATAACACGGAGCTTGCGTGTGCCTTGTAGCAGCCGTGCAACTCCGCAGCAGTATTTGTTGTGAACGGCCTTGAATTGCTTCAAAAGCCTGCACCGCGAAAGGCTTATTAACCTTCAAGCAAGGAATTAACCATAAACATTGGTTTACACGTCGGAATGGGAAGATGCACTCGTTCCCACCAGGCATGACGCCGTCCCGCCGTACCGGGTTGATCCGGTATCCATCTCTTCAGACAGCTCCGAAACATAGCTGATCAGGGGGCTCGATCCGCCGGTTGTAACCGGTGGTGAGGACCGTCTCAACGCTTCGCGTTCAACGGATGCTGCGCAAGTTTTTGGCCGGGCGTTCGCCCGGAAAGTGGTTGGGGACAGGCGTTGAGGCAGGACATGCCATCAGATCAGGCTCGTGGCGCGCAGGCAGGTAGCTTGCGCGACCGTCTGCGCTTTGCCGGTCTCGATGCCGACCAGTGCGAGCTGGTGCGCCGCAACCGGCCGGCCCTCGAAGCACATCTGAAGGCAGGCCTCAGGGATCTCTTCCACAGGTTCCAGTCATTCCCCGACGCCTCGCGCAATTTCGAGAGCGAGCGCCAGGTCGAGCGCCTGCACGATCTGCAGTCCTCGCATTGGGACGTGCTGACGGATGCGCGGTTCGACAGCCTCTATGCCGAGCGCGTCAAGGTTCTCTCCGATACTGAAAGCAAGATGGGCCTCGACCCGCGCTGGCACGTGGCCGGCCATGGCGTCATGCTGGAACATGTCGTTTCCGGCCTTGCCGAGCAGATCGCCGGCCGTCCGCTGCTGCCGTCGGCCAAACGCCGGACCCGCGAAATCTCCGATCTGATGACAGCGATCATCCGCATCGTCATGGTCGATGTGGAAATTGCCGTCTCGCTCCGCTTCAATGCGCTGCGCGCCGGGGAGCAGCGCGCGCTCGCCGATCAGCGCGCCGACAACGAGGCCGAGATCGCCCGGATCTTCGGCGATGTCATCGAAGGCCTGTCCGCACGCGACCTGACGCGACGCGCGCCTGTCGACGGCGATGGCGCCTATGGCGGGATCGCCGTCGCGCTGAACGGTGCATTGGATGGCCTCCAGGCCGAGTTCACCGCCATTACCGAGCGCACGGTCAAGGCCGAAGCGGCGACGGGCTCGCTTGCCGGTCTGTCGCGGCAGTTTGCTGGCACGGCTTCTGGCCAGGCCGACCGGCTGCAGCTTTCCGCCGCGGCCCTTGCCGGCATCGCCGGTAGCGTCCGCGATGGCGCCGCCGACAGCCGCGCTGCCGAACAAGCGGCCGCCACGACGCGCGCTGCGGTCGAGGAAAGCGGCGAGGTCGTCGGCCGCGCGATCAGCGCCATGGCCGATATCGAGCAGTCGGCCGAAAAGATCGGCCAGATCATCGGTGCGATCGACGAGATCGCCTTCCAGACCAATCTCCTGGCGCTGAATGCCGGCATCGAAGCTGCTCGCGCCGGCGATTCCGGCCGCGGTTTTGCCGTCGTCGCCCAGGAAGTCCGCGCCCTTGCCCAGCGCTCGGCCGAGGCCGCCCGCGAGATCAAGACGCTGGTGACGACGACCAAGGCGCAGGTCGATGCCGGCGTGCAGATGGTCGGCCGCACACAGGATTCGATCGGCAGCATCGTACGTCAGGTCACCGACATCAACGCCGCCATCGCCGGCATCGCCACCCGAACCGGCGAACATGCCGCAAGCCTCGACAGCGTGACATCAGACGTCAAGGGCCTGGGTGGCGAGGTGGCKGACAGTGCCGGCCTTGCGGAGCGTTCGGCTGAAGGCGCCGACCACCTCCACACCGTCATTCTCGAGCTCGGCCAGACGATTCGCGAATTCCGCATCGCCCGGGAAAACGCGACTGCCGGGCGCCCTGCGCCGGTTCGCGTGACGCCGCCGCGCGCCATCGAGGTCGCCGCCCGTCCGGCACTCACCGAGGACGGATACGAAAATGACGATTTTGGCCTTCCGCAGCCCTTCGCAAGCGTCGGAGGTGGGCGGAATGTTTACTAACCTATCGGATGATCGCCTCAGCTCGTCTTCTCGGGCCGGGGATAAGGGGACAAGGAAAAGCTGATGGCAGCAAAGAAGAGTGGCAAGACGCTGGATTTGACAGCGGTGCTCGACCTCAACGAGGCTTCCGCCTTGCGCGATAAACTCCTCTCTCTCAGGGGTAGCGGTCTTTCGATAGACGCTTCCGGCGTTGAACGGATCGGTGCTCTTTGCGCCCAGGTTCTGATGTCCGCCGAGAAGACCTGGGAGCAGGACAAGCAGCCGTTCACCTTCTCCAAGGTGTCCGACGCATTTCAGAAAACCATGCAGCTGGTTGGCGTCAATATTGACCACCTGCTTGCCAAGGAGATTCGGCAATGAAGAAAAAAGTGCTGACCGTGGATGATTCCCGCACCATCCGAAACATGCTTCTCGTGACGCTGAACAATGCCGGCTTCGAGACGATCCAGGCGGAAGACGGCATCGAGGGCCTCGAGGTTCTCGAAGAGTCCAATCCTGACGTCATCGTGACCGACATCAACATGCCGCGCCTCGATGGTTTCGGCTTCATCGAAGGTGTTCGCCGCAACGAGAAATATCGGGCGATCCCGATCCTGGTTCTGACCACCGAAAGCGACGCGGAAAAGAAGAACCGTGCCCGCCAGGCCGGTGCCACGGGCTGGATCGTCAAGCCTTTTGACCCGGCCAAGCTGATCGATGCCATTGAGCGTGTAACCGCTTAAACCCAGGATTTGCTCCTATGGATATGAACGAAATCAAAGAGATCTTTTTCCAGGAGTGCGAGGAACAGCTCGCCGAGCTGGAATCCGGTCTTCTGAAAATGAATGATGGCGATCGCGATCCGGAAACCGTCAATGCGGTGTTCCGTGCCGTGCATTCGATCAAGGGTGGCGCCGGCGCCTTCGGCCTTGACGATCTGGTGGCCTTCGCCCATGTCTTCGAGACCACTCTCGATTGCGTTCGATCCAACAAGCTTGAGCCGAACCAGGATGTCCTGAAGGTGATGCTGAAGTCGGCCGACGTGCTCGCCGACCTGACGAACGCTGCGCGCGACGGCGGCAGTGWCGATGAAAGCCGCAGCCGCGGCCTCGTCAAGGAGCTCGAGGCGCTGGCCAACGGTGAGATGCCGTCTCCCTCGGCCTCAGTCGAGGCGCCTGCGCCGAGGGCCGCCGCAAAGGCCGCTCCGGCGCCGACCCCCAAGCCGACGGACGACAGCGGCTTCCAGCCAGTCCCCTTTTCCTTCGACGATTTCGGCGGCGAGGGCGATGCGGGCGACATGCCGACCTATGAAGTCATCTTCAAGCCGCGCTACGAACTCTATTCCAAGGGCAATGACGCCACCCTGCTGCTGCGTGACCTCTCGCGCCTCGGTGAAATGACGATCTATTGCAACACGGATGACCTGCCGGGCCTCGAGGAACTCGATCCGGAAGGCGCTTATTTCTTCTGGAACGTCACGATCAAGACGGACAAGGGCGAGGACGCCATTCGCACCGTCTTCGAATTCGCCGAGTGGGATTGCGAACTGACGGTGAAGCCGGTCGAAGAAGCAAGGGCCGACGCGACCAGCAACGACGAACTGCCGATGGTGCCGGTTCCCTTCGATCTGTCGATCCTGGACGAAACGGGCGCAACGGAAGAGGTTTCCGCCTCAGACGCGCGCGCCGAAGAGACGGCCGCCGCCGTTGCCGCCGCGGAGACCGCCTCCAACGTCACGCAGATGGTCGCCGCCCGCGTCGAGAAGAAGGAATCGGCCGCCGCCGCAGCGGCCGCAGCAAGTGCTGCCGCCCAGAACAATGCCGCTGGCGCCGGCCAGACGATCCGCGTCGATCTCGACCGTGTCGACCGCCTGATCAACCTCGTCGGCGAATTGGTCATCAACCAGGCGATGCTGTCGCAGAGCGTCATCGAGAATGACACGACCGGCACCTCCTCGATCAATATGGGCCTCGAGGAGCTGCAGCAGCTCACCCGCGAGATTCAGGACTCGGTCATGGCGATCCGCGCGCAGCCGGTAAAGCCGGTCTTCCAGCGCATGTCGCGTATCGTCCGCGAAATCGCCGACATGACCGGCAAGTCGATCCGCCTGATCACCGAAGGTGAAAACACTGAAGTCGACAAGACGGTCATCGACAAGCTGGCCGAGCCGCTGACCCACATGATCCGCAACGCCGTCGACCACGGCATCGAAACGCCCGAAAAGCGTGCCGCAGCCGGGAAGAACACCGAAGGCACTGTCCGCCTCACCGCCAAGCATCGTTCGGGACGCATCCTGATCGAGCTTGCCGACGACGGCGCCGGCATCAACCGCGAGAAGGTCCGCCAGAAGGCGATCGACAACGACCTCATCCCGGCCGATTCCAATCTGTCGGACGAGGAAATCGACAACCTGATCTTCCTGCCGGGTTTCTCGACGGCCGACAAGATCTCCGACATCTCCGGCCGCGGCGTTGGCATGGACGTCGTCAAGCGCTCGATCCAGGCGCTCGGCGGCCGCATCAACATCACCTCGAAGCCTGGCCACGGCTCGGTCTTCACCATGAGCCTGCCGCTGACGCTCGCCGTCCTCGACGGCATGGTGGTCACCGTCGCCGGCCAGACGCTGGTCGTGCCGCTGACCGCGATCGTCGAAACCCTGCAGCCGGAAGCTGCCGCGATCCACTCCTTCGGTGCCAACCACCGGCTGATCTCGATCCGCAACAGCTTCTGCCCGCTGGTCGATGTCGGCCGCATCCTGAACTTCCGCGCCACCCAGGCCAATCCGGTCGAGGGCGTGGCGCTTCTGGTGGAATCCGAAGGCGGCGGCCAGCGCGCTCTGATGGTCGATGCCATCCAGGGTCAGCGCCAGGTGGTCATCAAGAGCCTGGAAGCGAACTATACCCATGTGCCGGGCATTGCCGCCGCCACCATTCTCGGTGACGGCCGCGTCGCTCTCATCCTCGATGTCGATGCGGTTGTCGGCGCTTCGCGCGGCCAGTCGCTGAAAGCGGAAATGTCGCTAGCAGCGGTGGGATAAGGGAATGTCGTACACTGTAAAAAATCTGAACGAGGGGGATCGCGAGCTGATCGCGTTCCGCATCGGGGATCAGGAATTTTGCGTGAACATCATGTCGGTTCGCGAAATCCGGGGCTGGACCCCGGCGACCGCGATGCCGCATTCGCCGACCTATATGCTGGGTGTCATCAACCTGCGCGGCGCGGTGCTGCCGATCATCGATCTTGCGGCCCGGCTCGGCATGAAGCCGGCCGATCCGACCGCCCGTCATGTCATCATCGTCGCCCAGGTCCGGCGTAAGGTCGTTGGCCTCCTGGTCGACGCCGTTTCCGATATCCTGACGGTGACCGACGAAACCATCCAGCCGACGCCCGAAATCTCCTCCGAGCTCGAGCGTCAATTTGCCCGCGGCGTTCTCGCGATCGAGAAGCGCATGATCTGCCTGATCGAACTCGAATCCCTCTTTCCAGAGACCGAAAGCGAAGCCGCATGAGTGTAATGGGCGCAAAAGATCAGAGACAGGGATCCGACGAGGTCCTGGCGAGCGGAGAATATCCGCTGACGCGCCGCGACCTCACGGAGATCGCCGCAATGATCTATTCGGATGCCGGCATCTTCCTCAACGAGACGAAGGCGTCGCTCGTCTATTCGCGTCTTTCGAAGCACATCCGCAATCTCGGTTTGTCCGGCTTTCGGGAATATTGCGACCTCGTCGCTTCACCGGCCGGCGCCGCGCCGCGCCGCGAGATGCTTTCGCACCTGACCACCAATTTTACCCGTTTCTTCCGCGAGAACCACCATTTCGACCACCTGCGCGACCATGTCCTGCCGGAACTTCTGCAGCGGGCGAGATCGGGCGGCAGAGTGCGCATCTGGTCGGCCGCCTCCTCCGATGGGCAGGAACCCTATTCGATCGCGCTGACGGTGCTGTCGCTGATGCCGAATGTCGCGGACTACGACTTCAAGATCCTGGCAACCGACATCGACCCGAAGATCCTCGCGATCGCCCGGGCTGGCGCCTATGACGAGAGCGCGCTCGAAACCGTATCGCCTGCCATGCGCAAACAATGGTTCAGCGAAGTCGAGATACAGGGCCGCAGGAAATTCCAGGTCGACGACCGCGTCAAGCGGCTGATCACCTACAACGAGCTGAACCTGATGGCGCAATGGCCGTTCAAGGGCAAGTTCGACGTCATCTTCTGCCGCAACGTCGTCATCTATTTCGATGAGCCGACGCAGATGAAGATCTGGCAGCGTTTCGCCGGCCTGTTGCCGGAAGGCGGTCACCTCTATATCGGCCATTCCGAGCGTGTTTCGGGTGAGGCAAAACACGTCTTCGACAATATCGGCATCACGACCTATCGCTATACGGCCAAAGGTCTCGGGAGGAAGGCATGAGCGCTCCGGCAAGGGTTCTTGTTGTTGACGACTCCCCGACGATGCGGGGCCTGATCACCGCTGTGCTGAGTTCCGACCCCGAGGTCAACGTCATCGGCCAGGCCGGCGACGCGTTGGAGGCGCGCGAGGCAATCAAGCGGCTGAATCCCGACGTCCTGACGCTCGACATCGAGATGCCGAACATGAATGGTCTCGATTTTCTCGAAAAGATCATGACGCTGCGTCCGATGCCGGTGATCATGGTATCCACAATGACCCATCGCGGCGCCGAGGCGACGCTTGCGGCGCTGGAGATCGGCGCGTTCGACTGCGTCGGCAAGCCGGGGCCGGGCGAACTCAGGCCCTTCGGCGACCTCGCCGAGAAGGTCAAGGCCGCCGCGCGCACGCAACGCCAGTATTCCCAGCCTGTTGCCKCCGTGCCACCGCCCTCGGTCGCCGATTTCCGCGTCGGCCGCAAGATCGTCGCGATCGGCTCGTCGACCGGCGGCGTCGAGGCGCTGATTGCCGTGCTGCAGAAATTCCCGGCGAATTGCCCGCCGACCGTCATCACCCAGCATATGCCGCCGACCKTCACCAAGAGCTTCGCCGAACGGCTGAACCGCCTCTGTGCGCCGGTGGTGCAGGAAGCGACCGATGGTGCCCGTCTCGAAATCGGCAAGATCTATCTGGCGCCCGGCGGCGAGCGTCATCTGCAGGTCAGTGGTGCCTCGGCGCCGTGCTGCCGTCTCATTGATCGGGCGCCGGTCAACGGTCACCGCCCCTCGGTGGACGTACTTTTCGATTCGGTCGCGGAACTGGCGGGCCGCAACGCTGTCGGCGTGATTTTGACCGGCATGGGCCGCGATGGCGCCGCTGGATTGTTGAAAATGCGCCACGCCGGCGCCAGAACGCTCGGCCAGAACGAAAAAACCTGTGTCGTTTACGGAATGCCAAGGGTTGCTCACGAACTTGGCGCCGTTGAGCAGCAGCTTCCGCTGTCTGCCATCGGTGAAGAAATATTGAAAATGACAGCCGCCCGAAAGGAAGGGACCGAATAAATGTCGATCGCGGAGAAAATCAAAGTTCTGATCGTCGATGATCAGGTAACGAGCCGGTTGCTGCTCAGCGATGCGCTGACCCAGCTCGGTTTCAAGCAGATCACGTCGGCCGGCGACGGCGAGCAGGGCATGAAGATCATGGCCGAGCAGCCGCACCACCTGGTGATCTCGGATTTCAACATGCCGAAGATGGATGGCATCGGCTTCCTTCAGGCCGTGCGCACCAACCCGAACACCAAGAAGGCGGCCTTCATCATCCTCACCGCCCAGGGCGACCGCGCACTGGTGCAGAAGGCGGCCCAGCTCGGCGCCAACAACGTGCTCGCCAAGCCGTTCACGATCGAGAAGATGAAAGCGGCCATCGAAGCCGTGTTTGGAGCCCTGAAATGATCACTGAGGGGGCAGCCCGCCGCGTGCATATCATTCAGGGCGAGTACAAGGTTCTGAACGATCCGAATGCGGTCCTCTCGACCATTCTCGGTTCGTGCGTGGCTGCGTGCCTCAGAGATCCTGTCGCCGGTGTCGGCGGCATGAACCACTTTTTGCTGCCCGGTTCGGCGACGTCGCCGACTTCAGGTGGCGATGCCACGCGGTACGGCGTGCATCTGATGGAACTGCTGATCAACGGTCTCCTGAAGCAGGGCGCCCGGCGCGACCGGCTGGAGGCAAAGATCTTCGGCGGCGCGAAGACGATCTCGACATTCTCCAATGTCGGTGAGCAGAACGCGGCCTTCGCCGTGCAGTTCCTGAGGGATGAAGGCATTCCGGTGGTCGGTTCCAGCACCGGCGGAGAGCATGGACGCAAGCTTGAATATTGGCCGGTCTCCGGTCGTGCCCGGCAATACCCCCTGACCGGCGCCGAAACGCAGAGAACCGTCGCTCTCGAGCAGCGCCCCGCCGCTCCGCAGAAGCCCGTCGAAACCAGTATCGAATTTTTTTGATGGCGAGGATTTTCATATGACATTTAACCCGGTGATGGAGCCGCCTGCGCCTGTCGAAGCGCTGAGCGACATCCTGATGCGCATCGTGTCCGAACTGCACGATGTCGCCTACCTCATCGAGCGCATCGAGCCGCAGCTTCTCGAAATCGGCGGCGCCGAAATCCTGAATTCGCCGGATGCCATGAAGGTCATGCAGGGCATTGATCTGGCCGTGCAGAAATCGCGCGGCCTTGCCGAATTTATCGATACCATCACCGGCGAAATCCCGCACGGCTGGGCAGTCGACGTCGCAACCGCGCTCAGCCTCGTCAAGTTGGCAGAGATGCAGAAGGCATTGGGCGGCGCCACACGCCACGGCCATTCCCAGCCATTGAGCAAGGCAGCCGGCGACTTCGATTTCTTCTAGGGTCTTTTCGGCCCGCACGCGCTTCACGAAACGCTCGCACAAGTTTCGCCGACTATTCGTCAGATGAGGCAATAAGCCTGCTTTGTCTTTGACGGATCGTGCGAGAACAGAATGAATCTGTTAAATCAATTAGTTCAGATATTTAAGAACTTCGGCGCCTTGGGCCGAACGCGCCTGATGATTCTTGGAGGCGTCGGTGCCGTCTCCATCGCAATCGTCCTTGCGGCCGCCCTTTTCGTCAACAAGCCGGCACAGGAAACGCTCTACGTCGGTCTGGACTCGCCGGATCTCAACCAGATCAGCATGGCGCTTGCCGAAGCCAACGTCGATTTCCAGGTCGGCACGGACGGCTCCAGCATCAGCGTTCCCGCGGGGATGACGGGCAAGGCCCGGCTGATGCTTGCCGAGCGCGGCCTACCGAACAGCGCCAACGCCGGTTACGAACTCTTCGACAATGTCGGCTCCCTCGGCCTGACCTCCTTCATGCAGGAGGTGACGCGGGTTCGCGCTCTGGAAGGCGAAATCGCCCGCACCATCCAGTCGATCTCGGGTATAACGGCCGCACGCGTCCATATCGTCATGCCGGAGGTCGGAAACTTCCGGAAGGCGGAGCAGAAACCGACTGCCTCCGTCATGATTCGCGCCAGCGCCACAACTGGACGCAGCGCAGCGACCTCGATCCGCCACCTCGTCGCCTCGGCCGTGCCGGGGCTTGACGTCGATGACGTGACCATCCTCGATTCCGCCGGCCAGCTGCTCGCTTCCGGCGACGAGGCGAGCAACAGCTCGCTGAATCGTTCGCTCAACATCGTCCAGAACGTTCAGCAGGAAGTCGAATCCAACATCGACAAGGCGCTGGCACCCTTCCTCGGCATGGACAACTTCCGCTCCAGCGTCACCGCCGATCTCAACACCGACGCCCAGCAGATCCAGGAAACGACCTACGATCCAGAATCCAAGGTCGAACGTTCGGTCCGCTCGACGAAGGAAGCCCAGCAGTCGCAGCAGAAGCAGTCCGATAGCGCGACGACGGTCGAGCAGAACATTCCGCAGGCGGCCCCTGAGGCCGGCGGTTCCGCCGGGCCTGAATCGCAGGACAAATCCGACAAGCGCGAAGAGCAGACCAACTACGAAATCAACAGCAAGACGACGGCGACGACCCGCAACAGCTACAAGGTCGAGAAGCTTTCGATCGCCGTGGTGGTCAACAAGGGCCGCATCGCCAAGATGGTCGGAGAACCCGCCGACCAGACCAAGGTCGATGCCTATCTTGCCGAAATGCAGAAGATCGTCGCTTCGGCGTCCGGCATCGACGCCAAGCGCGGCGACGTCGTCACCGTCACGGCCATGGACTTCCTCGAGAACCAGCTGCTCGAAGACGCCACCAGTGGTGTCCGCGTCATGGACATGCTGAGCCGCAACCTTGCCGGCATCATCAACTCGCTCGCCTTTGTCGCGGTCGCCTTCGTGGTCGTCTGGATGGGCCTGCGGCCTCTGGTGCGCAGCGTCAGCGGTAACGGCAGCTCTACGGCTTTCGGCGACGCCACGCCGGAAGCGGCCGGCCTCGAGCTTCCGGACTTCGCGCCTGCATCAGGAGCTGCCGGGGGCGCTCTCATGGACGGCTTCGGGTCCGATTTCGGCTTCGACAGTACCGAGGACCTGCTCAGTCTCGGCGACGACGATGGAAACTTCAATCGGCGCGTCAAGGAAGGCCCGGAACGCAAGCTTTCCCGGATGGTCGAGATCAACGAGGAACGCGCCGCGAAAATCCTCAGGAAATGGGCGATCGACGACGCAGCGTAAAGGAAAGGCCGGGCAACCGGCCTTTTTTACGTTGGTACCGAAGCTTGATTCCCTAACCGCGCATTGCTGAAAAGCCGTGACGGGAGCTGCGAGAGACTAGGCACGACAATCAGGGCCTGGAATTCGAATAAGACGATAGACCCGAGCACCGAAATGCGGCTGTAGGGAGAAATGATGAGATCGACTCGCGTAAAACGCGAAGCAAGTTGCGATACCGCCAGAATCACCTTAGCCTCCCTATATCTTGAAGGCTGGAACGGGTGATCGAATCAGTGCATTGGCGACAGCGAAAGTAAATCCCTAGAAGTCGGAGATGGTGATTTGCATCGGCTGGCTTACCCTTAGGTGATTCGAAATGGGATTCGAGCGGGACTTGAATTGAATCCCTTACAGAAAAATTGCTGTTGCACCGAGTTCGATCGTTTCTCAGCCGCAGGACATTGCCAATGGATATGAATGTAATTCAGGCGAGCAAAGGCGAGAGGCAGATGGCGAATTTCGCGAGTGCGGTGGTGCCGGATCTGTTGCCACGCGATGAGCTGCTCCATCGCCTCCACGGTGTCGCTAGCACCGGCAGGTTGCAGTCTGGCTTGCGCGCATTGACGGACTACGTGGGTGCTTCGCACTACCTTCTGGCGCGCTGCGATCTCCTCCAGGAAAGTGGCCTTGATTTCATCGTCTCGTCGGACTGGCCCTTCGACCTGGTCAGGGATATCGCCAATGATCTGGTCCGCGGTTATGCCCGCTCGACCGAGTTGGAAAAATGCATGCAGGTTTTCCAGCCGAATTTTGCTCTTCTGCCTGACAGTGCCGAAGTTCCGGACGGCGCCAGCCGCCAATATTGTTCGGTGACCTTCAACGTCGGCCGATCGCGGCTGGCTCTCATGTTCCTGTTCGGCGAGGGGTTCATCCTTTCACCGGAGCGCCTGCGCGATGTTGGCCTGCTTGCAGGTTATGTCGCGAGCTTCCTTCGCTGCGGTGGTACGAAGGTCGATCGCGATTTCGAATTGACCGACCGCGAGCTGGAATGCCTGTTCTGGATCGCTGAGGGCAAGACCAGCGACGAGATCGCGATGATCCTCGGAATCTCTCGCAATACCATCAACAACTACATCACCAGCGTGATGCGCAAGACGGCGACCAAGACCCGGTCCGAGGCCATTGCCTTCGCCGTCCGCAATAATCTCGTATAGGGGGATCTATGGGGTATCCATCAGGCAGGACCATGAGCAGTGCTGAGCAACTGCGCATGGTGCGTGTGAGCAGGATTTCCAGCCGGTCCGATCTTTTTCCGCGGCTGATCGCGATGCAGAAGCTCGCCGATGCGCAAGGGTTCGCAATCTTCCGCGTCAGCGGCTCGGGCATTCCGGCAAAGCAGCGGCTTGTCTGCGAGCTCGAGAACTGGGGGTCTTCCAATGCCGGTTTCGGCAAGGCCTTCACGGATGCTTATGGCGATATTCTTCTCGACCATATCGACAAATCGCTGCTGCCGCTGTCATGGGCCGGCGGTTACGACCGTGCGGCACCCGGTCCGGCGGACTTCGCGCCGTTCATGACGCGGCTGCAGGACGGTATTCTGCCTTTCTCCGGCCTTGCCTTTCCGGTGCGGCTCGGCGCCGTCGGCAATGGTTTCATCCTTTTCACCGGCGATGAGCTCGATCCCTCGAGCGATACCATCGTCGAGCTGCACGGTCGCTGCTGCCATATCATGATGGATCTGCTCTCGCTCGACGAACGCCGCTCGGCTGCCGCCGAGGCGCTCAGCGAGCGCGAGATCGCCTGTCTGCAGCTTGCCGGCGACGGCCGCATCAGCGAAGAGATCGCCGACAAGCTCGGCCTGTCCGTGCACACCGTGAACGCCTATCTCGGTTCGGCGACCGTCAAGCTCGATTCCGTCAACCGTATTCAGGCGATCGCCAAGGCGATCCGGCTCGGCTATATCAGCTGAACGCGCGCGTAGGGTCCGTTACATCGCCGCGCGTCTTTACAGACGCGCAACGCTGCAACGCTTTACTTGCAGTCCAAAGCGAATGAAAGCGCGATTCCCTTGAAGAAAGTCAGCCGGCCAGCGCCTGAGGCGGCTGGTTCACGCTGTAGCGCGCTTCCCGAAGGCTCTTTTTGAGGAAGATGGTGTTCTCGTCGGGATCGGCCGAGGGATCCTGGAAAGCGATATGATTGATCTCGATGCCGGCGTGGTCTTCGGCAAGGGTGAGCTGTGCGTAGACGGTGACGCCGCGTGGCTTGATTTCCAGATCGAGAACGACTTCGGGCTTGCCGCCCCATTCCAGAGTATAATTGCCGCCCAGGCCGAAATTCACCGTGCCTGGATGAAAGAAAAGCTCCGCCGCCGAAGCGACGAGATCGGAAAGGTTGCCGTAATACTCGAAGCGCAGCAGTGAAATAAGGTCAGAAGCATCCAGAAGGCGCAGTTCAGTGGCGACCGGGCTGATCGCGTCTGCGAGGATCTTTTCACGCTGGGTAGAGTGAGGGCATTTTTTCATTCGGCTTATCTGACCCGTTTGTTCTTGGCGTCTGCAGCGTAGACCCGGTGGATGAGCTCCGCAACCGCCTTATAGAAGACTGACGGGATGACACTATCGATCGAGACTTGCGCAAACATGGAGCGCGCAAGGGGCGGATCTTCGAACACCGGTATGCCGTTCTTCTCGGCGATCTCCCTGATTTTGAGCGCGATGAGGTCCTGACCCTTGGCCAGCACCACCGGCGCGTCGTTCTCTTCACGCGCGTAACGCAGCGCCACCGCATAGTGCGTCGGGTTGGCAATGACCAGCGTTGCACGGTGCACGTTGGCGATCATGCGCCGGCGTGCCCGGTCGCGCATCAGCGAGCGCTGCCGGCTCTTGACGAAGGGGTCGCCCTGCGCCTGCTTGTTTTCTTCCTTTATCTCGTGCCGCGTCATCTTCAGCTCGGTGAACCAGTGATGGCGCGTCCAGAAAAGATCGGCGATTGCAACGATCGCAGTGGCGATCAGCATGACGATGATGATCTTGCGCATCGCCGCCATCATGCGCACGAGAATTGTCTGCGGATCGGAGAACATCGCGTCGATCGAGCTGAAATATTCGCTCCTGAGCACGAAGAACAGGATCACCCCGACGATGACCACCTTGAACAGCGATTTGCCGAATTCGACGAGGCCGGGCAAGCTGAAGAGCCGCGACCAGCCTTTGATCGGCGAGATACGCGAGGCCTGCGGGCGGATGCGTTCGAGCACCGGTGTCGGCAGGTTCTGGAAGACGGAGGAGGCAACGCCGAACACCATAAACAGGATGAACGCGGGCGCCAGCAGGGCCGCACTTGCCCAGCCGAGCCGCCCGAACAGGGCCAGGACATCCGGCCCCGTCTCGATCTTCCATTGGTCGGGCTGTTCGAAGATGTCGCGCAGCGTTTCACTCATGCGTCCGACGCTGTCGGGAAGGAAGAATACGAGGTAAATGAAGGTAGCGAGGATCGTCGCAAAGATCGAAAGTTCGCGCGAAAACGGCACGTTGCCCTTTTCCGCGGCATCGGTTTGCTTTTTCGCGGTTGGGGCTTCTGTTTTGCTGTCCTTGTCATCGTCTGCCAAGTCGCGGCCCTCCGTCAAAGAAATAGGCCGCAGCTAATGCATGTCGCCCAAAAACGTGCAGCGGCTTTGGGATGACGACACGCATCAAACAAAGACCTAAAGCGCGTCGCACGAACCGAGTTCTATGCGACGCGCTTTAGAGCGCAGCCTGTTGCGGGAAGGGTAGCCGCCTGTGGCACGGCGATCAACAGCGGCCTTTCGGCATGCCGGATTTGTCAACAGTCTCGAAGAGCCAAAGCATGTCGCGCAAAAGTGTGCAGCGGTTTTGCGACAACGACATGCGTAAAATAGAGACCTAAAGCGTGAGGAGCGAATCTGAAAGATCGCGACGCGCTTTAGGCGGCCGCCGAAGCGTCGCCTTCCTTTTCCTTGAGCTCGATCTGGCCGGAATTGGCCAGGCGAATCGCTTCCTGTGCCACGGCGCGGCGGGCAATCGCGATCTCGCGCGGATTGACGCCGCCCATGCCGCTCTGCAGATCCGATTCGATCATGCGGCGCTGGCGTGGGCTGATGGCGGAGAGAACCGATTCGCGGATCTCGGGCGGCGACCCACGCAGCGCGACGGTGAGCACATCCGTCGAGATGTCGTTGAGCAGCATGACGCGGCTGCGCTGCGGCATGTACATGAGGTCCTCGAACAGGAAGATCTTCGGGCGAACCTTGTTGACCGACTCGCGGCTGATCGATTCGAGGGAGGTGAGCAGCGTGTCGACCTGCGGCTTGTCGAGTTCGTTCATCAGATCGGCGACCTTCGTCGAACCGGCCGYATTGCGCTCTGCCTCGACCTCGGCAAGCAGCGTCATGACCTGGTTTTCGATGATCTGCGCAGCCTTCGGGCTGACCGCCTTCATGTTGACCGTTCTGTTCATGATGTCGGCGCGGCGGTTGTCGGGTAGCTGCAGCAGCACCTTGGCGCCGAAGGAGGAGGGCATCATCGAAAGAATATAGGCGACGGTCTGCGGATGTTCGCGCAGTAGGAACTGTGCGACGAATGTCGGCTCCGCCTCGCTGAGGCGATCCCAGATCGAAGTTTCGTAGGCCTGGAATGCCGTGCGGCGGCCGAGCAGGCTGTCGACCTCGTCGGGCGTCAGGCCTTCTTCCAGAATGGCCTCGATCGCCTTGGCATTGTCCATCAGTCCGGCGCCCTCGGTGAAGAGGTCTTCGAATTCGGAGACGAGCAACAGCAGCTCGTCCGGCGGAATGGCGCGCAGCGACTGGGCGGAAGAGATAATGGTCTGCAGTTCGGCCTGGGTGAAATATTTCAACAGCCGGCCGGCGACTCCCTTTCCCATAGCGAGAAGAACAGCCGCTGCCTTTTCAGCCTGGGTCAACGGTTTCCCGGCTAGCGCGCCGCCGAAATCGTCAAAGTCCATCATGGTCTAACCTCTCCGTCCCACACAGGGATCAGGCTTTTTTCGTACTCAAAACTTCTATCAGTTTCACACCGAATCGCGTGTCGTCGTTATCAAGCACCGTAATCTCGCCGCGGGCAATCCTGCGGCCATTCACCATGATCTCGACCGGTTCGCCGATCTTCTTGTCGAGGGCGATCGTTGCCCCTTCATTGAGGTTCATCAGGCCGGAGACCTGCATCCGGCTGGTGCCGAGCATGATCTGGACGTCGATCGGGATGTCCATGATCAGGTCGAAGTTGGAATTCAAAGCGCTGCCGAGCGGGGCCGGCGACGCCTCGAAGGAGGAGCTGCTGCCGAAATCCATGCCGGCAGCCGGGCTGGCATCGCCGCCGCCGAAGTCGCCGCCGAAATCGTCGCTGCCAAAGGGGGTTTCCGAAGTCTCGCCGCCAAAGGCCGCCAGGTCCGTTCCTGCTGCGAAGGGGTCGCTCTGCAGGTCGCCGCCAAACTGCGACAGGTCGCCGTCGGCATCCTGCTTCAGCACGCCGCGCAGATCRTCGATCGCCTGGTCGAGATCGGCTTCGCTGCCCGGAAGATCCTGGGAGAGGTCACTGTTCTGCTGTGTTTTCTTCGTAGCCATGAAATCACTATTCCAGTTGAAACTTGCCTCAAACTGCCTTTGCAGCCCAAAAGCCAGAGAACCGATTAATTCATTAAATGACGGATGAGTTCGTCATCCGAGTTCATCGTATCCTTGACGCGGACCATGTAATTTTCGCCTGAACGCCCGAACTCGCACACATACAATTCCTTGCTGTTGGCGCTGACCTCGACGCGCACATCGCCGTGATCGCGGAACGGAATGACGTCGCCGACCATCAGCTTCGATATTGTCCGCAGCGTCAAGTCCTGCAGCCTGATCTTGGCCTCGAGCGTGACATGTGAGCGGCGGACCTGGTCGCCGAGCTGTTCGGTCCATTCCGCTGAGTTGCTGCTGGCCTGGCGTTTCGGCTTCGGCGGCGTCACCTTGGTCTTGAGCAGAGCCGTCTGCGGAACGATCAACGAAAATTCCGAAACGATGCCGGCAAGCGTGATCGACATGTTGATGGCGGCCGCGAATTCATCCGGACGATCCTCCTGCGGCCGGGCGCGCATGTCATGGGCGTGCGGGGCCGAAAGGCTCGGTTCGAAACCGCCCGGCGCGTTGACGGCCGAGCGCAGCACCTTGGCGATCTTGTCGAAGACCATGACCGCCAGATCGAGCTCGATGATCGACAGCAGCCGGTCGGCCGGTTCCTCGATCGTATCGGCTGTGGCGCCGAGCAGATGCTCCATCAGCGTGATGACGAAGCCGTTGCCGCAGGCAAGCGTAATGTTCTGCGACCAGTTGCGCAGCGTCGCGTCGACGAGTGTGACGTTCGCGCTCAGGTCTTCGATGAGGTGGTTCTTGTAGCCAATCTCGCAGCCGAGATAATTGACCGTCACGTCGAGGCCGGTCTCGCTTTTGATGACGTCGGGAAAGAATTCGCTGTAGATTTCCCCGAAGGAGCTGCAGATCTTGGCGACTCTGCCTCTGTCGCCAAGCCCGCCTGTCAGCTTGGCGAGGAGGGCAGGATCCATTGCCGGTTTATCATGCGAAGCATTGCTCATAGTCATTTAAGCCGCCTTGTTTTCGCCACCTGGGTTCATCATTTCCTGCTCGACCGCATCGATGGACGGACGCTCGTAAGCCGAGATCGTCTTGCGGCCGTATTCGAGCGCGACCTGCGGCACCGAGCCGTTCATATAGGCAAGCAGCGTCTGCTTGACGATGACGTAGAGGCGGTGCTGCTTGTTGCGCACGACCTTGATCTGGGAGACCAGCGGCGAGCAGACGCAGTAGGACAAGAGAATGCCGAGGAAGGTGCCGACGAGCGCCGAGCCGATCAGGTGGCCGAGCACTTCGGGCGAATCGTTGATGTGGGCCATCGCCTTGATGACGCCGAGAACCGCCGCAACGATGCCGATCGCCGGGAAGGAATCGCTCATGATCTGGATCGAGTGGTAGGGCTTCATCTTGTCGTGCATGATGGTGTTGAGCTCTTCGTCCATCAGCGCCTCGATCTCGTGGCTGCGGGCGTTGCCGATGATGATCAGGCGTACGTAGTCGCAGATGAACGCCGTCAGCTCCTTGTTCTTCAGAACCGTCGGAGCCGACTGGAAGATCGTCGATTCGGCCGGATTGTCGATATGGGCTTCGATTTCGTTTCGCGACTTGGTGCGCAGGTCGCGCATCAGCGAATAGAGCACGCCGAGCGTGTCGAGATAGTTGCGCTCCTTCGGCACGGCGTGCCTGAAGGCTTCGCTGAGCGCCTTGCCGGAATCCTTCACCACCTTCATCGGGTTCGCCATGATGAAGCTGCCGAGGCCGGCGCCGCCGATGATGAGGAATTCGAAGGGCTGGAACAGCGCGTCTACTTCGCCGCCCATCGCCATGAAGCTGCCGACGATACAGCCGCAAGTCACTATAAATCCGATAATGATATTCATCGTCAGCCCAATCTGAACGTTGCTTTTCTTTGAGACGGATAGGGTTTCTGCCTTGCGTGAGGCTGATGAAAGGCCCGATCGCAAGGCATTTCCGCGTGCCAGCTTCGCGCAAGCATCTGCCGTCAGTCTAAAGGAGACGAATGGGTGCCCGCACCCGTTTCTGAGATGCCGCCTCAGCGAAATCCCGGCCGAACCACATCAGACGACGCCCGGCTTTTCGTCCCGTTCATCGCCAATGCTTGGAGCTTACCGACATGCAATCCGGTCTTTATGTTTCTCTGTCGTCGCAGATGGCCCTCGAAAAGCGTCTGAACACCATCGCAGACAACATGGCGAACGTGAATACGACCGGTTTTCGCGCCACTGAGGTGAAGTTCGACGAGATGGTGGCGAATACCAAGAACAAGCTGAACACCAAGGTCGCCTTCGTTTCCCAGGGCAACGACTATCTGAACGAGGGAAACGGCGAACTGCAGCACACCGGCAACATGCTCGATTTCGCCATCAAGGGTGATGCCTGGTTTTCGCTCGATACGCCGGCCGGCCGCGTGGTGACGAGGGATGGCCGCTTCACGATCAAGGAAACCGGCGAACTTGTTTCGATCCGGGGATATCCGGTTCTTGATGCTGGCGGTGCCCCGATCCAGCTCAACACCAAAGGGGGCGAGCCCGCCGTCGGCACCGACGGCATCATCTATCAGGGCGGTCGCCAGGTCGGCTCCCTCGGCCTGTTTGAGGCCGATATCAGCAAGGGTTACCTACGCTACGAAAACAGCGGCATCATGACCACCGACCAGCCGCGCGCCGTCGTCGACCGCTTCAATGTCGGTGTCGAGCAGGGTTATCTCGAAAACTCCAACGTCAACGCCATGCGTGAGATCACCCAGCTGATCGAAGTCAACCGCGCCTTCGAAAGCGTCTCGTCGCTGATGCGCGACAGCGAAGATTCCTTCAAGGAAGCCGTCCAGACACTTGGGGGCAGCCGCTAATGAATGTCGCCCAAAAGTGTCCGGCGGTTTTGGGAGGACGACATGCACAAGAACAAAGACCAAAAATACGTTGCATCCAGCAAGCTGCACGCGACGTATCTTAGGGCGAAAGTTGAAGCATGAGCACCACGCTACTGTCTGAGGACGGCCTTTCCCCGAAGCTGGCGCATCTGGCTGGCCTCGTCGACCGATACGCATCGCCGGAGTTTGCGGTTGCCCATGGCGGTCGCGTGCAGACCATCGCCGCCGGCCACTACACGGTTCACGGTCTCTCCCGCCATGTTCGTCTCGGCGAGTTCGTGGCCCATAAATCCGCGACCGGCATCCATCTCGGCGAAGTTGTGCGCGTCGAACCGGAACTGATCTATGTCTGCCCGATCGAACCCGGCGAGCCGATCGGCATCCACGATACCGTGATCCGCAAAGGCGCCTTCCGCATTTCTCCGTCGGACAGCTGGTGCGGGCGCACCGTCAACTCGCTCGGCGAGCCGATCGACGGGCTGGGTCCGATCACCGAGGGGCTCGATCGCCGCTCGATCTCCAATACCGCGCCGCCCTCGATGACCCGCAAGCGTGTCGAGACTGGCTTCAAGACCGGCGTGCGCGCGATCGACATCTTCTCGCCGCTCTGCCTCGGGCAGCGCCTCGGCATCTTCGCCGGCTCCGGTGTTGGCAAGTCGACACTTCTGTCCATGCTCGCCCGCGCCGATGCTTTCGACAAGGTTGTCATTGCGCTCGTCGGCGAACGCGGCCGCGAGGTGCGCGAATTCATCGAGGATACGCTCGGCAGCAATATGAGGAAGGCGATCGCCGTCGTCGCAACCAGCGATGAGAGCCCGATGCTGCGCAAGATGGCGCCGCTGACGGCCGTCACCATCGCCGAACATTTCCGCGACAAGGGCGAGAACGTTCTCTTCATCGTCGACAGTGTCACGCGTTTCGCCCATGCGATCCGCGAGGTGGCGACCGCCTCCGGCGAGCCGCCGATCGCGCGCGGCTATCCCGCTTCCGTCTTCACCGAGCTGCCGCGCTTGCTGGAACGCGCCGGCCCCGGCCCCGAGGGCACCGGCACCATCACGGCGATCATCTCGATCCTTGTCGACGGCGACAATCACAACGACCCGATTGCCGATTCGACGCGCGGCATCCTCGACGGTCATATTGTCCTGCAGCGCAGTCTCGCCGAAGAAGGGCGTTATCCTCCGATCGATCCGCTCGCCTCGATCTCGCGTCTTGCCCGCAAGGCCTGGACGCCGGATCAGGAAAAGCTGGTGTCGCGGCTGAAGGTGCTGATCCATCGTTTCGAAGAGACGCGCGACCTGCGCATGATCGGCGGTTACCGCCAGGGTGCCGACCCCGATCTCGACATGGCGATCAAGCAGGTGCCGATCATTTACGACGTTCTGAAACAGTCTCCGGGCGATCGCGACTCGCTCGATGCCTTCGCCGATCTCGCCGGCGCGCTCAAGGCCGCAGCCGGTATGGGCAATCAGGGCGCACCCATTCAGAGGAGAGGCTAGACGTGGCTGAATTCGACGACGAACGCATCGCTTCCCTGAAGCAGCGCAGGAAAACCGTCATCCTGGATCGGCTGCTGACCTTCAGCGGCCTGGCGCTCGCCGGCGCCTCCGCTTTTTTCCCCTGGTACGTATTCTTCAACGCGGACAAGTTCGGCATCAACGTTGCCACCAGCAGCAATTCGYGCGAACTGCCGGATTGGCCGGCCCGCAACGTCTTCAGCGTCTCGCCGCTTGCCATGGTCAACAAGAACGAGGGAGACAAGAAGGCCCCGCCGATCGATCCGCTGACGACCGCAACGGTGTCTGATCTCGGCAAGGAGCGCGATGGCGGCCCCATATTGGAGGAACAGCCCTTCCCCGGGAAGTCTTCTTTTCGCCTGCTGCACGTCTCCAACGGCCGGGCGCTGATCGAGGATCCCTCCGGCATGTATGTGGTGCGCGTCGGCTCGATCCTGCCCGACGAGAGCCGCCTTGCGACACTCGAGCAGCGCGACGGCAAATGGGTGATCGTCACCTCCAAGGGCGAGACCTACCAGAACAACTGAATCTGTCCGCAAAGCCAGGCAACAGGGGCTCCGCCGCGAACCGGCCGGAGCCCCTGTTCTTTTGATCGCGGCGGCGTTCGCAGAAAAGCGTCTCGAAGCCTGAATTCCCGTAAGTCCCACGCAAGATTACCGCACTAGGTTCGGGACAGTAAAAACGGAGAGTTTCATGCAACCAATCCAACTTTTCGACTTGGCTTCGCGACAGGCGGAATGGCTGACGATCCGTCAGCAGGTTGTTGCCGGCAACATCGCGAATGCCAATACCCCGAAGTTCCACGCCAAGGACGTCACGCCCTTTGACGCTGTGCTCGACAAGTCCGACATCGCCATGGCGCGCACCAATCCGGCGCATCTCAGCGGTAACGATTTCAGCAACAGCGGCGATATCGACGTCAAGGAGGCCGCACTCGACCAGGAAATCGGCGTCCAGGAATCCGGCAATACGGTCGGTTTGGCCGAGGAGCTTTCCAAGTCGGGCGATATCAAGCGCCAGTACGATCTGAACACCTCGCTGGTCAGTTCCTTCAATCGCATGATGTTGATGACCGTCAGAAGGTAAAGTCATGGATCCGCTTTCAGCAGCAATGAAAATCGCCGGTTCCGGGCTCGAGGCGCAGTCGACGCGGTTACGCATCGTCTCGGAAAACATCGCCAACGCCCGCTCGACCGGCGACACGCCCGGCGCCGATCCCTATCGCCGCAAGACGATCACCTTCGGCCAGCAGATGGATCGCACCAACGACGTAGAGACCGTCGGCGTCAAGAAGGTCGGCGTCGACGAAGGCGATTTCAGCACTGAATTCGATCCCAGCAATCCGGCTGCGGACAAGAAGGGTGTCGTCAAACTGCCGAACGTCAACATCCTGGTCGAGATGGCCGACATGCGCGAAGCCAATCGCTCGTATGACGCCAATCTGCAGACCATCAAACAGACCCGCGATCTCATCTCCTCCACGATCGACCTCCTGAAGAGCCAATAATCAATGATCAGCAGCGTCCAGAATGTCAGCAACCTGTCGATGACCCGTGCGCTTGGCGCCGTCGACACCGAAAATTCCGCCTCGTCCTCTGTCGCCACCATGCCGGGCACCGCAGGTGCGGCCAATGGCATGAGCTTCGCCTCTATCATGGGCAACATGGCGAGCGATGCGGTCAACAGCCTGAAGGGTGCGGAAAGCATGTCCTTTGCCGGTATCAAGGGCACAGCGACGACGCGTGAAGTCGTCGATTCCATGCTCCAGGCCGAGCAGACGCTGCAGACCGCGATTGCCATCCGCGACAAGGTCGTCTCGGCCTTTCTCGAAGTCACCAAGATGCAGATGTAACTGATTTGAGGACGAACACATGAGAGCGCTCGCCATCGCAGCAACGGGTATGGATGCCCAGCAGACCAATCTGGAAGTCATCGCGAACAATATCGCGAACATCAATACGACGGGTTTCAAGCGCGCCCGCGCCGAATTCTCGGATCTTCTCTACCAGACCGAACGTGCCAAGGGTGTCGCCAACCGCGCCAACCAGGCCGTCGTTCCGGAAGGTGCCAATATCGGCCTCGGCGTCCAGACCTCGGCGGTCCGCAACCTGCATCTCCAGGGCGAACTGACCCAGACCGGCAACGATCTCGACGTGGCGCTGATCGGCAAGGGCTTCTTCCAGATCCAGTCGACCGACGGTACGACGCTTTACAGCCGCGCCGGCGCCTTCAACAAGAACGACCAGGGCCAGCTCGTCACCATCGATGGTTATGAGGTCCTTCCCGGCATCACTATTCCGACGGGCTCGACCGAGCTGACGATCAGCCGCTCCGGCCAGGTTTCAGCCAAGCTGCCGGGTGCGACGGATGCGACCGTACTCGGTCAGTTGACGCTTGCCGACTTCGTCAACGAGGCGGGTCTCCAGCCACTCGGCGACAATCTCTTCCAGGAAACGCCGGCCTCCGGCGAAGCCGTCATCGGCAATCCCGATGAGGAAGGTTTCGCTTACATGAAGCAGGGCTATCTGGAATCTTCGAACGTCGACCCGGTGAAGGAAATCACCGAGCTGATCTCGGCCCAGCGCGCTTACGAAATGAATTCCAAGGTGATCACCACCGCTGATGAAATGGCCTCCATCGTCAGCAAGAACCTGAAGTAAGGGAAGGGCCGAAACATGATGTTTTGCCGGGCAGGACACATCTCAGGATGGGTGGCGGCAGCCACGATCGCAGTCGCGGGCATTATCTTGCCCGCGTCGGCGGATGCCGGCATGGGTTATGCCGTCGTCCCGACCACGATCATCTACCCAGGCGACACATTGTCGGCCAGCCAGCTCCAGGAGGTCGAGGTCACCAACCCCAACCTCGCCGGCGATTATGCCAAATCCGTTTCGCAGGTCGAAGGTATGGTTTCCAAGCGCACGCTGTTGCCGGGCCGCACGATCTCGGTCTCGGCCCTGCGCGAGGCCTATACGGTAACCCGTGGCTCTTCGATTCGCCTGGTCTTCTCGCTCGGCGCGATGACGATTTCCGCCGCCGGCACGCCRCTCGAAGACGGCGCGACCGGGCAGGTCGTCCGCGCCCGCAATATGGATTCCGGCGTCATCGTCAGCGGCACGGTGCTTGCGGACGGCACGGTCCATGTGAGGGCAAAATGAAATTGTTCTTCCGTTTCGTCACTCTTGTCGCGGTTCTCGCCATGAGTTTGGCTGATGTCGGGCCCGCCTGGGCGCTGACCTCCCGCATCAAGGACATCGCCTCCCTTCAGGCCGGCCGCGATAACCAGTTGATCGGTTATGGACTCATTGTCGGCCTCCAGGGGACCGGCGACGGCTTCCGGTCCTCGCCCTTCACTGAACAGTCGATGCGCGCGATGCTGCAGAATCTCGGCATCTCGACGCAGGGCGGCCAATCCAACGCCAAGAACACGGCGGCCGTGATGGTCACCGCCAACCTGCCCCCTTTCGCAAGCCCCGGCAGCCGTATCGACGTGACGGTGAGCTCGCTCGGTGATGCGACGTCGCTGCGCGGCGGCACGCTCGTCATGACCTCACTTTCCGGCGCCGACGGCCAAATCTATGCAGTCGCGCAGGGTGCCGCCATCGTTTCCGGTTTTCAGGCGCAGGGCCAGGCGGCGACCGTGACCGAAGGCGTCACCACTGCCGGCCGCGTGCCCGGCGGTGCGATTATCGAGCGGGAACTGCCGTCCCGCTTCAAGGACTCTGTCAATCTCGTCCTGCAGCTGCGCAACCCCGACTTCTCGACGGCGATCCGTATCGCCGACATCGTCAACGGTTATGCCTCGGCGCGCTTCGGCGGCCCGGTTGCCGAAGCCAAGGATTCGCAGGAAGTCGTGATCCAGAAGCCGCGCACGGCCGATCTCACCCGGCTGATGGCCGATATCGAAAATCTCATCGTCGAGACCGATACGCCGGCCAAGGTGGTCATCAACGAACGCACTGGAACGATCGTCATCGGCTCGGATGTCCGCGTCTCGCCGGTTGCCGTCAGCTACGGCACGCTCACGGTTCAGGTCACCGAAACGCCGCAGATCATCCAGCCCGAACCCTTCTCGCAAGGCCGGACTGCCGTCCAGCCGCAGACCGATATTGCCGCCGAGCAGACTGGTGGGCGTGTCGCGATCATCGACGGCCCCGACCTCAGGACCCTCGTCGCTGGCCTCAACAATATCGGCGTGAAACCGGATGGCATCATCGCCATTCTCCAGGGCATCAAGTCGGCAGGCGCCCTGCAGGCGGAGCTTGTGCTGCAATGATTGATATCATCAACCGTGACATGACGGTCCTGCAACTGCTGCGCCGGTTGGCGCTGCCGGCCGCGGGCCTCGTCCTTCTGTCGATCCCCGGCGCCTTCGCGCAGGAACATGCGCCGGCGGGCGACATCACCTCCCAGGACGAGATCAAGCAGTTCTGCACCAACATTGCCGATCCCGCCCGCGACCAGCGTTACCTCTTGCAGAAGCAGGAACTGGAAAAGCTTCGCGCCGATATTGACGCCCGCATGGCGGAAATGGACAAGCGCAAGACCGAATACCAGGACTGGCTGAAGCGGCGCGATGATTTCCTGAAGCAGGCGGAAGCCGGCCTCACCGAGATCTACAGGAAGATGAAACCGGATGCGGCCGCACTTCAGCTGCAGGACATGAAGATCGAGGTGGCCTCCGCCGTGATCATGCGGCTCGGCCCGCGGCAGTCGAGCCTCATCCTCAACGAGATGGACCCGCAAAAGGCCGCGGTCATCGCCAGCGTCATCGCCAGTGCGTCCGATCCCAATACGTCGAAGGATCCTTCATGAATATGCGTTTCCCGGCCGCGATCGCCGCCCTCGCAATCCTTGCAGGTTGCCAGTCTCCGACGGCAGTCAGCGAGATCGGCCGTGCGCCCGCCATGAGCCCGATCGGCAGCGGCCTCGCCTATGGCCAGACCCCGCAGATGGCGCTCTATCCGAAGCAGCCGCGCGCCGTGGCGCAGGGCTATTCGCTGTGGAGCGATTCGCAGGCCGCCCTCTTCAAGGACGCGCGCGCGCTCAACGTCGGCGACATCCTGACCGTCGATATCCAGATCAACGACAAGGCCTCCTTCGACAACGAGACCAACCGCAGCCGCACGAATTCGAGCGGCATGAACTGGGACGTCAACGCCCAGATCTTCGGCTGGACGCCCGAGTCCAAGACCGACCTGACCTATGGTTCCGACACCAGCACCGACGGCAAGGGCAAGATCGAGCGCACCGACAAGCTCACCCTTCTGGTCGCCGCCGTCGTCACCGGCATTCTCGAAAACGGCAACCTCGTCATATCGGGCTCGCAGGAAGTCCGGCTGAACCAGGAACTGCGCATCCTGAACGTCGCCGGTATCGTTCGTCCGCAGGACGTCAATGCCGAAAACCAGATCTCCTATGACAAGATCGCCGAAGCCCGCATCTCCTACGGTGGCCGCGGCCGCCTGATGGAAGTGCAGCAGCCTCCGCGCGGCCAGCAGGCCGTCGATCTTTTCTCGCCGCTTTGAGGCTGAACGACGATGGCAGAGCAAGACGCAAGCGCAGGTCAATCGAAGAAGAAATCCGGCTCGCTGATGACGATCATCGGCATCGCCGTCCTGACCCTGCTCGGCGCCGGCGGCGGCTGGGCGGTCGGCACGATCGTCGCGCCCAACATCAAGGGCGCCAAGGAGATCGAGCAGGCCAAGGATGCCGAGGCCAAGAAGAAGGCCGAGGAAGGTCTGGCGCGCATCTCGACCGAGGCCAACAACGTCGTCCAGCTTGAACCAATCACGTCGAACCTCGCTTACCCCTCGGAAAACTGGGTCCGACTCGAAGTCGCGCTGCTGTTCAACGGGCCGCCGGATGTCAAGGTTTCCGAGGATATTCATCAGGATATCCTAGCCTATATCAGAACCGTTTCCCTTCAGCAGATCGAGGGGCCGCGCGGCTTTCAATATCTCAAGGATGACATACAGGAACGTGTTGACCTTCGCTCGCAAGGGCGGGTATCGAAGGTCATGTTCAGGACATTTGTCATCGAATGATTCGATTCATAGTTTTCCTTGCCGCCATCATGGCGGTACCGGAACTGGCGGTGGCACAGCAGCTTCCGACTGACTTGTTGAACGTGCCGGTCGATGGCTCCGTCGCCGCCTGGATCATCCGCACATTCGGCCTGCTAACCATTCTTTCGGTCGCGCCGGGCATCCTGATCATGGTGACGAGCTTCCCGCGCTTCATCATCGCCTTCTCGATCCTGCGCTCAGGGATGGGCCTCTCCTCGACGCCTTCCAACATGATCCTTTTGTCGCTGTCGCTGTTCATGACCTTCTACGTCATGTCGCCGACCTTCGATCAGGCCTGGCAGAACGGCGTGCAGCCGCTGCTTGCCAATCAGATCAACGAGACCGAGGCCGTCCAGCGTATCGCCGAACCCTTCCGCACCTTCATGGCGGCGAATACCCGCGACAAGGATCTGGCGCTCTTCGTCGATCTGGCGCGTGAACGCGGACAGAATATCCAGACGACGGATCCGATCGACTATCGCGTGCTGATCCCGGCCTTCATGATTTCCGAAATTCGCCGCGGCTTCGAGATCGGCTTCCTCGTCGTGCTTCCGTTCCTCGTCATCGACCTCATCGTTGCCACAATCACCATGGCCATGGGCATGATGATGCTGCCGCCGACCTCGATCTCGCTGCCTTTCAAGATTCTCTTCTTCGTGCTGATCGACGGCTGGAACCTGCTGGTCGGCAGCCTAGTGCGTTCGTTCAACTGACCGGCTGCCGCCGCTTGATATTGGCCAATGAGAAACCCGCCGGATCGCTCCGGCGGGTTCTTTCATGCGGATCAAAAAGCCTCACTCGGCTGCGAACGGCGCCGTGCGCGGCGGCAGCGCCGGGATGTCCATGTGATCGGGTGCGAGACCCTGCTTGGAACGCTCGGCCATGATTTCATAGGCCTGCTCCAGATGGTCGCAGAACCGTTCGGCGTCGAAGAGCGGCGCGATATAGCGCTTCTCCTTGAGATGCGCCTTGTACTCAGCGATCCGTCCGGGATTTTCAGCCAGTTCGACAGCCATGTCCTCATAGGCCCGCAGGTCGTCTGCGACGAGATCGGGCAGGTCTATGGCCCTGAGCAGGCTCTCGCTGACGCGTGACGCGAAATTGGTACCCTTGACGGTCAGGACCGGCAGGCCGCCCCAGAGCTGCTCCGAGGTGGTCGTGTGGCCGTTGACGGGGAAGGTATCGATGCCGAGGTCGGCCGCCTGCTGGCGGTCGATGTGCTGTTCATAGGGCGCACGCGGGCAGAAGATGATCCGCTTGGGCGAAATGCCCGCCGCCTGGAATTGCTTCAGCAGGTTTGCCTGGTTGCGCGGCGTGTTCGCCATCAGCCAGAGCACGCTGTTTGGGGCGCGCTTCAGGATACGGCACCAGCTGCCGATCGTCTCCGGCGTGATCTTGCGGTTACCGTTGAAGGACGCGAAGATGAAGGCGTCTTCCGGCAGGCCGAGTTGCTCGCGGGTGACAGGACGCGGCTTCGGACGATGCATCGGGTCGTTCGGCTGGTAGCTCTCCGGCAGCCGGCAGAACTTCTCATGGTAGAAGGGCTTGGCCACCTCGGGCAGGACGAAATGGTCGCCGATGACGTAGTCGAGGTCGACATTGACCGTGCTGCCGGGAAAACCGAGCCAGCCGACATGCACCGGTGCGAGCGGCAGGTTGAAGGCCGTCGCGCGACTGCCCGAAGTGTGGCCCTTCAGGTCGACCATGATGTCGATATTGTGCTCGCGCACCACTTCCAGCACCGCCTGATCGGAGAAGCCATGAACGGTGACGATCCGGCCCCAGCGGCTGCGGTCGATCGTGTTGTGCTTGAGGTATTCCGGGCCTGTATGGCAGAAGAGCGTCACCTCGAACCGGTCCTTGTCGTGCAGTTCGAGGATGCGCTGCAAGAGCTTCATCGTTGCGTGGCGATCCCAGAAGTCTGATGACATGTAGCCGATCCGGATCTTGTCCGACCAACTGTGCGGCTGGTTGCGGCGGAAGGCCACCCGTTCCTGGTTGAGGGGGGTGGTGCCGATCGTCGCATACCGGTTGAAGTCTTCGTTGCCGCACCAGTGCAGATGATAGAACGGGTTGTCCTTGCGCAGGATCTCGATATCGCCCTTTGCAAGGGCCGCGTCGATCACCGCCTGATGCTTGCTCGCCTCTTCGAACTCATTGAATTCGCGAGCGAAAACCAGATGCAGAAAGCGGAATGCGAGATTGCCGGGAAACCGCTTGAAGATGTTGCGCGCGAGGTTCTGGTTGGTTGCGTCGTTCAGATCGTCGCTCAGCAGCAGGGCCGCCAGGCGCATATGATCGGGATTGGCACTCTGCGACAGCACCGTCTTGAACGGGCGGATGATATCCCGCTGCTGGCGCTTCAAATAGATCGCGGTGATGATGAAGGCGAGCTCCGCGTCTTCCTGCGCTTTGGTGAGGTTTCGCATGGCGATCAGCAGAGCATCGTCCTCATTGCCGGTCTCGTAATGCAGCTTGGCAGCCTGTTTCTGGTATTCGTAGGAATTCGGTCCTTCGCAGTTGCCGGCCAGGCCATAGGCTTTTGCGGCATCGGCCTTGAAGCCGAGCTGCACGAGGTTCTTGGCCAGCAGCGCATAGGTCTTGGCGTCCGGCTGGATATCCATCAACTGGTTGAGCGTCGCCAAGGACTGTGTGTAGCGGCCCATCTGGTAATCCTTGGATGCCGCAGAGAACGAAACTTTGCTGTTCAAAACCCAACTCCGTGAAGGAAATATTCTGGCATGGCTGTCGATCGCCGAAGCGCGCATGGACCGTCCTCCCCAAAACGAGGTCAGTCCGATGATGCTATACCGGCATCTGCCATACTGGCATTCGAAGCTTGCTTGAAACCGGTGGCGCGATGAGTGCCTGCTTTGTCCAGAAAGCCTCGACTGTCCCAGGAAAGCGCCGCTTCCGCCGGTAAAATTCGCTTTTACCGCTCGAATTCGGATGCCAAAAATTATCTTCAGCAGGCATTAACTAAGCCTTGTGAGAAGGCATTAACTATGCCCTGTGAGGAGCCGGCCGAGGGTCTGTATTTTTAAGGAGTTGGCAAGCATTGGCTGCGAGATTGCCCTGGACATGACGGGTTTGGGCCAAACAAAACAGGCGCCGAGTAGCATGAAGCTGGTCCGTCATCGCCGGTACTATAGTCCGGTATGTCCTCCTTTTTGTATCTAGTTTCCAGGGGACAGACTTATGACAAGCATTAACACGAATTCTTCCGCAATGGCCGCTCTCCAGACGCTGCGTAGCGTCAACCAGAACCTGAACAACACGCAGAACCACGTTTCTTCTGGTTACCGTGTTGAAAAGGCTTCGGACAACGCTGCTTACTGGTCGATCGCAACGACCATGCGTTCGGACAACAAGGCTCTCTCGGCCGTCTCCGACGCTCTCGGCGTAGGCGCCGCCAAGGTCGACACTGCTTACACCGCCATGGACAGCGCCATCGACGTCGTCGGCGACATCAAGGCGAAGCTCGTTGCCGCCACTGAAAACGGCGTCGACAAGGCCAAGGTCCAAGAAGAAATCGGTCAGCTGCAGCAGCAGCTCCTGAGCATCGCTCAGTCGGCTTCCTTCAATGGTGAAAACTGGGTTGCCGGCGCTGACGGCACCAAGAGCGTCGTCTCCTCGTTCGTCCGTGACGGCTCCAACGCCGTTTCGATCACCACGACCGACTATGTTCTCGACAGCGGCTCTGCAGGCAACGTTCTGTTCGGCATGAGCGGCGGCTCGGTCGAAACCTCCACGGGTATCCTCGGCACTTCGAGTGGTGCGACCGGTTCGATCTACGCGATGGACATCACCAGCTTTACGTCCGGCCAGATCCAGTCGGCTCTGACCAACGTTGAAGCAGCTCTGAAGTCCATGACCAGCGCCGGCGCTGCTCTCGGCTCGCTCTCCAGCCGCATCGACGCCCAGGACGACTTCGTCTCGGCTCTCAGCGACTCGATCGACTCCGGTGTCGGCCGTCTCGTCGACGCCAACATGGAAGAAGAGTCCTCCAAGCTCAGCGCCCTGCAGACCCAGCAGCAGCTGGCGATCCAGTCGCTGTCGATCGCGAACTCCTCTTCGCAGAACATCCTGTCGCTCTTCCGCTAAGACCGGTCGGCACAAGGTTTCCAAGTCTCGCGGCCGGGTCATCCCCGGCCGCGAAATATTTTAATATAAGGTTAATGACAATCCTTCTAACCATCAGATATTTTTAAGTAATTTCCAATTCGAATTCAGCTTTCCTTAACCATCTTGGTGTTTTCTAGGCCCATCGAAACGGCGAGTTAACCTTAACAGAAATGGTTAACAGGCATGATGCTGATCGCTGTGGGCCGGCCGAAAATCCGGAATGTCCCTGTTTAAAATCTGCCAACAAGGGGCAAGCAATCTATGACGAGCATCAACACCAATAACGCTGCAATGGCAGCCCTCCAGACTCTCCGTGGCATCAACCAGGGTCTCCAGGAAACCCAGGCCCACGTTTCGTCCGGCTATCGCGTCGGCAAGGCTTCCGACAACGCTGCTTACTGGTCGATCGCAACGACCATGCGTTCGGACAACAAGGCTCTCTCGGCTGTCTCCGACGCTCTCGGCCTCGGCGCTGCAAAGGTCGACACCGCTTACTCCGCCATGGACAGCGCCATCGACGTCGTCGGCGACATCAAGGCGAAGCTCGTTGCCGCCACTGAAAACGGCGTCGACAAGGCCAAGGTCCAGGAAGAAATCAGCCAGCTGCAGCAGCAGCTCCTGAGCGTCGCTCAGTCGGCTTCCTTCTCCGGTGAAAACTGGGTTGCCGGCGCCGACGGCACCAAGAACGTCGTTGCCTCCTTCGTCCGTGACGGCTCCAACGCCGTTTCGGTCGTGATGACCGACTATGTTCTCGACAGCAGCTCCATGGGCAACGTTCTGTTCGGCATGAGCGTCGGCTCGGTCGAAACCTCCACGGGTATCCTCGGCACTTCGAATGGTGCGACCGGTTCTGTCTACGCAATGGACATCACCAACTTCACCCTCGGCGAAATCCAGTCGGCTCTGACCAACGTTGAATCGGCTCTGAAGGCGATGACCAGCGCCGGCGCTCAGCTCGGCTCGATCTCCAAGCGCATCGAACTGCAGGAAAACTTCGTCTCGGCTCTCAGCGACTCGATCGACTCCGGTGTCGGCCGTCTCGTCGACGCCAACATGGAAGAAGAGTCCTCCAAGCTCAGCGCCCTGCAGACCCAGCAGCAGCTGGCCGTCCAGTCGCTGTCGATCGCGAACTCCTCTTCGCAGACCATCCTCACGCTGTTCCGCGGCTAATAACCCTCGGAAACATCAGCCCGCCGGTCTCCGGCGGGCATCAGAATCGAGCCGCGCTTCAATGGAGCGCGGCTTTTTTAATGTCCGTTAACGTTCGATTAACCATAATGCTGTCTTCTGCGGTCAACGAGACGGCGGGTTAACCAAATTTAAGAACCGGTTAACAGGCATGAGGCTGGTCCCCGTTCCCGGTAGCTTTCCGGAATGTCCCTTTTTTCCATCTGCCAACAAGGGGCAATCATTTCATGACCAGCATTTTGACGAACGTCGCGGCAATGGCCGCTCTTCAGACACTTCGCGGCATCAACGACAGCCTCGAGGACACGCAGAACCGCGTATCATCGGGCTACCGCGTCGAAAAGGCGGCCGACAACGCCGCCTACTGGTCGATCGCAACGACCATGCGTTCCGACAACAAGGCACTTTCCGCCGTTTCCGACGCTCTTGGCCTCGGCGCCGCCAAGGTCGACACCGCTTACTCCGCCATGGACAGTGCCATCGATGTCATCAGCGAGATCAAGGCGAAGATCGTCGCTGCAACCGAAAAGGGTGTCGACAAGGCCAAGGTCCAGGAAGAAATCGGCCAGCTGCAGCAGCAGCTCCTGAGCATCGCGCAATCGGCTTCCTTCTCCGGTGAAAACTGGGTTGCCGGCGCTGACGGCACCAAGAGCGTCGTTTCCTCGTTCGTCCGCGATGGCAACGGCAATGTCTCGGTCAAGACGACGGACTACATTCTGGACACGAGCTCCACGGGCAACGTTCTCTTCGGCATGGACTCGACCGGCGCGATCGAGACCAGCTCCGGCCTTATCGGCACATCATCCGGTACGATCGGCTCGATCTACTCGATGGACATCACCAACTTCGATTCGCCTGAGATCTCCATGGCCCTGACGTCGATCGAGGCAGGCCTTGAGGCGATGACCAAGGCTGCATCGCAGCTCGGCTCTATTTCCACTCGCATTGAGCTGCAGGAAGGCTTCGTCAGCGCGCTCAGCGATTCGATCGACTCCGGTGTCGGCCGCCTCGTCGACGCCAATATGGAAGAAGAATCCTCCAAGCTCAGCGCCCTGCAAACCCAGCAACAGCTGGCCATCCAGTCGCTGTCGATCGCCAACTCCAGCGCTCAGAACATCCTCACGCTGTTCCGCAGCTAAGTCAGGCGCTGAAGCTGGACCGAATCTTGCGGCGTCGTCTGGCCGCAAACGAGAAGCCTCCCGGACCGCGCCCGAAACGGCGCGGTTCTTTCTTTTATATCAATAGTTTGATCGAAATTTCGGCCGACGCGCCAGGCTCGGCGCCGTGCTCTTGCCCAACAGGTTGATATCGAGTTAACTTCGCTTTGAGTTGATTTGCTTTTGCGACACACCGGTGGAAACCCTGCCGGAGGCATGACGCCACCCCAGTCGCCGCCGGCAATCCGGCCTGCCCTTTCACCCCGATTCCGAGACCTGTCGATGACCGTTAAGATTACCAGCGCGGCCGCGGTGAATGCGCTTGCGGTGCTGCGCAGCATCAACAAAGAAGCCAACCAGACCCAACAGCAAGTGTCCTCGGGATATCGTATCGAGACCGCAGCCGATGATGCGTCTTATTGGTCGGTCGCGACCGTCATGCGCTCGGACAGCACCAATCTCGGAACGATCGGAGATGCGCTCGGCCTCGGCGCTGCCAAGGTGGATGCAACCTACACGGCGATGAACTCGGCGATCGATATCATAGGTGAGATTCGCGCCAAGCTGGTTTCGGCAAGAGAGCCGGGCACCGACAAGGACAAGATCAACGCCGAGATCGGCGAATACAAGGAGCAGCTGCAGACGATCGTCGAATCGACGTCGTTTGCGGGAGAGAACTGGCTGTTGAACGGCGACACTGCTGCGCCGCCGACATGGCAGGTCATCTCTGGTTTCGTGCGCGCTCCGACCGGCGAATATCAGGCCCAGACCATCGATTTCCCATCGTCGCAKACCATCCTCATCGACAAGAACAATGCCAGCGGCGGTCTGCTGACCAAGTCGGTCGATGCCAATGCGATCAATAACAGTGGCACGACGTCGCGGAATTATTATCTGCTGAACGCCAACTCCACCACGCCGGCGACGGGTACGGAAATTGCGATCGACAACAACACGACCGACGCGCAACTCGGCGACATGCTTGACGTGACCGACGCGCTGCTCTCCTCGCTGACGACGACGGCCGCGTCTATCGGCGTGATGAAGACGCGCATCGACGATCAGATCGACTATACCGCCGATCTGTCCGATTCGATCGACAAGAGCGTCGGTGCGCTCGTCGATACCGACATGGACGAGGCTTCGATCCGGCAGAAGGCGATCGAAACCCAAAAGCAGATGGCCGTCGAAGCGATCTCGATCCTCAACACGGCTGCGAGCAAGATCCTGATCCTGCTGGAATAGGGGTGGGCGCGATCACGGCTGGTGGCGGCGCCATTCATCCTCGCGCAAGTTTGACTGCCTAGTTTCCGGCATGAAGGCATCGTTCGAAYCCGTGCCGGCGCAAGGTCAGGCCCTTGCCCGTTTCGAAGGGGATGCCGGCGCGCAAGGTCACTTTGAGCGGGGGCGGGCATGTTGCATGCCTCCCGAATGCTGGATGGTTTTTTATGAGCATTACGCTTTCCCGGTATTTGAAGGATTTCGGTGAACCGGAATCGTCAGCGCCGATCCTCGACATGGACGATTTCGGCGGCGACGTTTTCCCCGAACCGGCGAGCGAACCCGCGATCGACGTCGAGGCGGAGCGCCGCGAAGCGTATGCGGAAGGTCATGCCGCAGCGACCGTGGAATTAACCGAGAAATACGAACGCGAGGCGCGGACGCTGGCGGAGGTCCATGCGCGGGAACTCGAGGAGTTGAAGCTTCGCTACGAAGTCGAGGCAGCGGCGGTCATTGCATCCCGCATCCGCGATATCGCCGAAGAGATCGCTCAGCTGGTCAGCGCCGGCGCCGCCGTGGCCATCGCGCCTGTGATGACCGAAGCGCTTGCCGCCAAGGCTGCCGAAAGCCTCGCCGCCCTGCTGCGCGACGCGATCCTCGAAGGCGCGGCCGGAGCGATCGTCGTCAGGGGGCCGACCCGGCTTTTCGACATATTGAAGGCCGAGCTCGGCGAACATGCCGAGGCGGTTCGCCACTTTGAGACCGAGGATATCGATCTTGCCGTCGAAATCGGTGATTCCGTCATCGTCACCCGTATGTCCGCCTGGGCAGCCAGCTTGAAGAAAGTTCTCGAATGAGCGAAGGCGAAAACCACCACCACGGCAAGAACGAGATCATCATCGTCAAGAGACATGGCGGCGGTGATCACGATGGCGCCCATGGCGGTGCGTGGAAAATTGCCTATGCCGACTTCATGACGGCGATGATGGCGTTCTTCCTAGTCATGTGGCTGGTCAATGCCGCCAACGAGGAGACCAAAGCATCGGTGGCGACCTATTTCAATCCGATCAAACTCTCTGACGAAAAGCCGACAGAGAAGGGCCTGAAGAAGCCCGTCGACAACGCCGAGGGCGAGGAGAAGCAGGAGAAGTCGAAGCAGAAGGAAGAAGATCCKAACGACGGCAAGGCCGCGGCGGATGGTGATGACCAGACATCGACATCAGGCGACCAAACCAATTATTCCGAGGCCGATTTCTTCGAAAATCCGTATTCGGTTCTTGCCGAGATCGCGCAGGAAGTCGGCCAGCAGGCCAATGTCAGCGCCAAGGGCGACGGCGGTGCCGCCGATTCCGGCCCGGCCACCGGCGCCGATGGCGGCGAGGCCTATCGTGATCCCTTCGATCCGGATTTCTGGACGAAACAGGTCGAGGTCACGACGGCCGGCAAGACGTTGCCTCCCGGCAAGAGCGACCAGCAGGCGGTCGAGAGCGAGACGAGCGAGATCGCCAAGGTCGAGGATATGAAGCCTATACCGCTGACCACCGATCAGAAGGCTGCCAAGGAAACCAAAGAAACTAAGGAAACCAAGGGCGCGGTCGAAGCCAAGGACGGCAAGTCGCAGGGTGGCAAGTCGCCCGACGACAAGAAGGCCGAAGCTCAGAAGGCGACCGATCATCAGAAGGATGCGGACAAGAGCGCCGCGGAGACCGAGCAGCAGCAGAAGGAAGCCGAGCAACTGCAGGCACAAATCGCCCAGCAGATCGGCGGCGTTGCCGGCAAGCTCGCCGAGGGACTGACCGTGATGGCGTCCGAGGGCGGATTGCTGGTCAGCATCTCCGACCAGACCGACGATTCGATGTTCAATATCGGTTCTGCGGTTCCGCGCCAGGAGATGGTGCTCGCCATGGAAAAGATCGGCGCGATCCTGAAGGCGAGAGGTGGTGCGGTTGCCATCCGCGGCCACACGGACGGGCGCCAGTATAAGGGCACGCAGAACGAGAACTGGCGGCTTTCGATGGATCGCGCTCAGAGCGCCTACTACATGCTTGTGCGCGGCGGGCTCGACGAGAAACGCATCTCCCAGGTCTCCGGCTTCGCCGATCGCCGGCTGAAGCTGCCGTCCGACCCGTTCAACGCGACCAACCGCCGGATCGAGATTCTGGTGCAGGCGGATCAAGGATAGTCGAATGGCGCGTCGGCAGCATCGCTACGTCGGATTTGTGGCCCTTGGCCTGGCGATGCTTTCGTCGGCCGCAGGCAATGCACAGGATCCGGATGATCTCGCGCCGTACAAGATGCTGCGGTCGCTGCAATTCGTGCAGGATTCCGTCGTCAGCGGCGATCATTCGGCCGGCGAGATGCAGCGCTTCATGCTGGGCACGATCGACGAGCGGCTGCGCACTGTCGATCCTTCGATCTTCGACGACGACCGCAATGTCGATGCCGCGCTGATTTACGCGATGAGCGGCGGCAATCCCCAGACGCTCGAATATCTGATCGCCCACGACGTCAACGGTTATTTCGACAATCGCGTCACCGACGTGCTGCGCAAATATCTGAGCGGCAAGGGGCTCCTCGTCGCCAAGACGCTGGAGGAGACGGCCAGGGAATATCGCGACAAGAAGATCGGCCCCTACCTTGCGCTGATCGGCGGCAACGTGCTGATCGCGACGAAACCGACAGACGCGCTGGATCTCTATGACCAGGCGCGCCTTGCAGCACCCGGTACGATCGTCGAGGAGGCGGCGTTGCGCCGCTCTGTGGCCATCTGCGTCGATAAGGGGATGCTTGACAAGGGAATGGCCTATTCGCAACGTTATGTCAGGCGCTTCCTGCATTCGCCCTATGCCAGCCAATTCGCCGATCTTTTCGTCACGCTCGTCGTCGGCCACGATCACGACGTGAAACCGCAGGATGTCATCGACATCCTGTCCTTCATGGACGCTCCGCGCCAGCGCGAGGTCTATCTGCGCATCGCCCGCGCTGCCGCCATATCGGGCAAGCCGGAGCTGGCGCGCATGGCAGTCGGACGTGTGCAGTCGCTTGGCGCCGGCACCGACAATGCCTTCGGTCCGCTCGCGGATTTCTATGGCGGCATGGCCGGCCTTCCCACAGAGGATATCGACCGGGCGGCGAAGAATGTCAGCGGCATCGACGGCAACGCGCTTTCGCCGCGGGATCAGGCGCTGCAGGAGGCGGCGCGATCGGTTGCCGAGCAGATCCTGCGCGCTCCCGACCCGGCAAGCCTGACGCAAGCCTCGGATCCTAACACTGACCATCAAGAAATCACTTCTGAAAAGGCTGCGGCTATAGCGACGCAACCGGGAGCGCCAGGCGTGCTTCCCGAGCCTGTTCCGGGAGGTGTGGCATCGACTGGCCAGAGCCAGGATACCGACCCCTCATTCAACGCATTTGTGACGACCAATCGATCCAAGCTCGACGAGATCGACGGTCTTCTGGCGCAGGAAGGCAACGAACAATGATGGATATGAGCGTCTCGGGCGGAGCCCCCGGTGCGGAGTCCGCCGCGATTGCGAAATCTGCGCGACCGGCCGGAAAAGACGATGCCGCCGGCCAAAGGAACGGCTTCTCCGACGCGCTGGCCAAGGCGAGCGGCAGTGCCGTCAATGACGAGGCCGACGATGCGCAGCCGGATCAGAGCGTGGTTGCCGACGCCGGCACCGACAAGGTGGCGGGCACGATCCGCGGCCGCAGCGGCGCAAAGCCGTTGATCGATCTTAGCGACGCTGCGTTGAAGACGCAGGCGGATGTTCAGCCGGAAACGATCGTCAGTGTCGAAAAGGCCGCGGCAAAGCCCGCAAAGGCTGAGGTCAAAGTGCCGGCCGATCTCGCCTTGGGCAAGCTGGATCCGAAGGACCGCTCCGCAGATGAGATCGCTCCGGCAGCCAAGGGCGTCAAGCACGCCAAGGGCGACGCATTGGAAACCGATACGGACAACACCACCGATGACGAAGATGGCGGCATTTCGGATGTTCTCGGCCTGCTGAAGCAGGACCCCGCCGACGGTGCAGTGACTTTGCCGGCGGTGGCAGCCGCGCATCAGGTCTCCGCCAAGACCGGCGAGGCTGGAACGGCCGACAAGAAACTCGACAGTATCGACGTCAAGGCGGGCGGCCATGCGTCCGACGCCCTGGCGGCCGTCAGCAGCAACATCGAGAGCGGCAAGGCGGATGACATCAAGGTTCCCGGATCGGAGAATGCCGAAGCCGCCGATGGCAGGACATTCAGGATCAGTCGCGCCGATGGCCGCGGCGTCTCGATGGATGTCCACATCGGCACCGATCAGGCCGGTCCGAAAGATGGCTCGAAGAAGGCCGATGTCGAAAACGTTTCGGTGCTCGAATCGCGCCGCTATATCGGCCTGATGCAGAATTCCAATTCCGCTGCCGTTACCGCCGCTCTCTCAGGCGATTCCGAATGGGCGCGCGCCATGGAGCCGAGCTCGGCGCTCTCCAACGCAGCGGAATGGACGAGCACCGGCAAGGTCGTCAATACGCTGAAGATCCAGATGAACCCGCTCGATCTCGGCCTGGTGACGGCGACCATGCGCCTGTCCGGCGATGCTCTGAACGTCGACCTCAAGGTCGAAACCGGAGCGGCCTATCGTCAAATGAAGGAAGATCACGGCAAGATTCTCGAAGCTCTGCGCAGCCAGGGTTACGCGGTCGAAAACGTCACCATCAGCATGGCGCCGGTCGAGCGTCCCGACGCCGGCAACCAGGGCCAGGCCTCCCAGCAGCAGTCGCTCCCTCAGCAGGGGCAGGGCGGCGAGGCGCGCGAGCGCCAAAATCAGACGGCACAGCGGACGGACGGAGGCTTCAATGGCGCAGGCGATACCAGTATTGAAGACGCTCGTTCTGGCGGCAGCAGCGGCACTGGCGGCGTTTACCTCTGAGGCATCAGCCTCCACCGGCGCCTGCGAACGCGAGATCCAGTCGGCAGCGGCCAAATATGGCATCCCGGAAGGCATCCTCTATTCGGTCGGTCTAACGGAGACCGGCCGCAAGGGCTCGCTCTATCCCTACGCCATGAACGTCGAAGGCAAGGCGATCTTTCCGCCCTCGGAGCAGGACGCGATGCGGCAGTTCGATGTCGCCCGCAGCAGCGGCGCCAAGCTCATCGACATCGGCTGCATGCAGATCAACCATTACTTTCACGGCGAGAATTTCCGCTCCGCCGAGGAGATGTTCGATCCGCATCGCAACGTGGAGTATGCGGCAAAATTCCTCCGCAACCTGCATGACCGTCATGAGACATGGACGATGGCGGTAGCCAGATACCATGCCGGACCCAACAACAATCCGGCACAGAAGCAATATGTCTGCCGCGTCATCGCCAATCTGGTTGCCACGGGCTACGGCAAGTGGACTCCCAATGCGAGTAACTTTTGTCAAAATTAATTCAACCAAAGATGGAAGTGGCGCATTGTGACGAAACTGTGTCACAATATGGCGGGAATCCGGCATGAATCCCCTGTGCAAGCCATATTTAACCGACCGTTAACTTTTCCACGAAATTTTGGTGGGCATAATCAGGCATACCCACTAGATATAGATCAAATCGCTACCCAGATCTTAATCAATTATTAGTTTCTGCCATTAACTTTAACGAGTTGTCGCCGATTCGTGCGATTCGTACCCATAGATCATCGAAGTGCCACACTGATTCGGAGGCGGACGAATGATCGTAGTGGTTGATGAGCGTGAGCTCGTGAAAGATGGATACACATCTCTGTTCGGTCGTGAGGGCATTCCCTCGACCGGCTTTGATCCAGCGGAATTCGGTGAGTGGGTACAGACCGCCGCCGATTCCGATATAGCTGCAGTCGAGGCCTTCCTGATCGGTCAGGGCCAGCGCAATTTCGAACTGCCCCGGGCGATCCGGGATCGGTCGATGGCGCCGGTGATTGCGGTCAGCGACCAGCACTCGCTCGAAAACACCCTTGCGCTGTTCGACTGCGGCGTCGACGACGTGGTGCGCAAACCGGTGCACCCCCGCGAGATCCTCGCAAGGGCGGCTGCGATCCGGCGCCGGCTGAAGGCGATTACCAATTACACTGAGATCGGCGGGATCCGCGTCTTCTCGGATGGCCGTGACCCCGAGATCAACGGCGAAGTCTTCGCGCTTCCCCGGCGCGAGCGCCGCATCCTCGAATATTTGATCGCCAATCGCGGTCGCCGGGTCACCAAGACCCAGATCTTCAACGCCATCTACGGCATCTTCGATGAAGAGGTCGAGGAGAACGTCGTCGAAAGCCATATCTCGAAGCTGCGCAAGAAGCTGCGCAAAAAGCTCGGCGTCGACCCGGTCGATTCCAAGCGCTTCCTTGGCTACTGCATTGATTGGGCCTGATTTTCTCGGCCGGGTGGAGATACCCGGCTGAACCTCAATATCTGGTCTCGCAGCTCGCCATGACAGACAGCTTCACGCAAGGCCCGACAAATACTCTCGTGCATAACAGGTAAAACGAGGTTTTCAGATGAGCATTTTCGGCAGCATGAAGACGGCAGTATCGGGGATGAACGCTCAGGCCAACCGCTTGAGCACTGTCGCCGACAACATCGCCAACGTTAACACCACCGGTTACAAGTCCGTGTCGACGAGCTTCTCGTCGCTGGTTCTGCCTTCCTCGGGCGGCAACTACAATTCCGGCGGCGTTCAGACCTCGGTCCGCCAGTCTGTCTCCGACCAGGGCGATATTTCCTACACCACCTCGGGCACCGACCTTGCGATCTCGGGCGACGGCTTCTTCATCGTCCAGGGGGCTGACGGTACGCCGGTTCTGACCCGCGCCGGCGACTTCACCAAGGACGACGAAGGCAACCTCGTCAATGCCGCCGGCTTCATGCTGATGGGCTATTCCTACGATTCCGGCGCTCCTGCCGTCGTCGTAAACGGCTTCGATGGCCTCGTTCCCGTCAACGTCAACCAGGAAGGGCTGACCGCCGTCGCCTCGACCACAGGTGTCTTCAAGGGCAACCTCGATTCCAACGCCAAGATCGCTCCGGTTGCTCCCGCGACGGCTCCGAGCGCCAACCTCGCCACGACGACCACCGACACCAAGAAGTTCTCGATGGTCGCCTACGACACGCTTGGCAACAAGGTGATGTACGACTTCTACTTCACGAAGTCCACGGTGACGCCAGCTCCCACCATCACCAGCACCTGGGAAGTTTCGATCTTCCGCAACGCCGATGCGGCGACGGGCGGCACAACATCCTTCCCGTACAGCACCGTCGGCGGCGATGTCGGCACGACCACGCTCACCTTCGACGGCAACGGCAAGATGACCGCGGGCGGCGCCGTTAACATCGTCGATCCGGTGACCGGCCAGACGATCGCCATGGATCTCTCCGGCTTCACGCAGCTCGGCGCCGACTTTGCCGGCACCGGTACGCCGAACGGCCAGGCTGCAAGCCCGGTCAAGGACGTCACGATCGATGGTGACGGCATCGTCTACGCCAAGTATGAAGACGGCAGCACCAAGCCGCTCTACCGCGTGCCGCTCGCCAACGTCGCGAGCCCCGACAAGCTGACGCTGATGAGCGGCAACGTCTACAGCGCCAACGGCCAGTCCGGCGTCACCGTTACCGGCTTCCCGCAGACCAACGGTCTCGGCACCATCAAGTCAGGCGCCCTCGAAGGCTCGAACGTCGACCTTGCCGGCGAACTGACCGAGATGATCGAATCGCAGCGCAGCTATACCGCCAATTCCAAGGTGTTCCAGACGGGGTCCGACATTATGGACGTCCTCGTCAACCTCAAGAGATAAGCAAGGTACCGGGTAAGCCATGTCGCTCACATCCGCACTTAATACCGCGCAGAGCATATTCAACAATACCGGCACGCAAAGCAGTGTCGTATCGAACAATATCTCGAATGCGGGCAACAAAGATTACGTGCGCCGGCAGGCGATGCTCACCACATCCTTGAACGGTGCCCAGGTCGTTAAGATCGACCGGGCGCAGGAAGATGCGCTGCTGCGCCAGTACCTGAAGACATCCTCTCAGGACAGCGCCCAGCAGGCCTTGCTCGGCGGTCTCGAAGACCTCAAGTCGATCGTGGGTGGCAACGACTACGAAACGTCGCCATCCACCTATCTCGGTGTTTTCCAGCAGAAGCTTCAGGCCTTCCGCACGACGCCGGGCAGCACCGTCGCCGCCCAAGGCGCCATCACCGCCGCCCAGGACGTCGCCAACTCGCTGAACAATGCCTCGCAATCCGTTCAGAACGTCCGCGCCACCGCCGACAAGCAGATCGCCACCGACGTCGATAAGCTGAATACGCTTCTCAGCGACTTCGAGAAGGCCAACAACGCGGTGAAGACCGCCACGGCCTCGGGTGCGGATGCATCCGGCGCCCTCGACGAACGCGAGAAGGCTCTCAAGCAGATTTCGCAGATCGTCGGCGTCAACGCGACGACGCGCGACAATAACGACATGGTGCTGAGCACGTCTGACGGGACGATCCTCTTCGAGACGGTTCCGCGCACCGTGACGTTCAAGTCTCAGGATATCTATACCGCCGCCACTGTCGGCAATTCGGTTTATGTCGACGGTGTGGCCCTTCCGCGCGGCACCGGATCGACGACGACAGGGCAGGGGAGCCTTCAGTCTCTCCTCCAGGTCCGCGACGAAATCGCCCCGAACTTCCAGAAGCAGCTCGATGAAATCGCCCGCGGCCTGGTCTCGCTCTTCAAGGAGCAGAACACGGCAGCCAGCCCGACCTATGTGCCCGGCCTCTTCACCTGGAGCGGTGGCACGGTCGATACGGGCGGTACTGCGGTTGCCGGCATGGCGTCGACCATCAGCGTCAGCAGTCGTGTGATCACCGCGCAGGGCGGCGACCCGATGCGCCTGCGTGATGGCGGCATCAATGCCACCGGTGTCGTCCTCAATACGACGGGCGTCAGCGGTTATACGGATGAACTTGATCGCCTCTATACGGCGTTGGGCTCCGATATGGATTTTGACCCGGCAACGGGAACGACAGTCGGTTTCGACGCCACGACGGGCATCGATTCGAACGTCAGCATCATGGAATTCGCCACGAATTCCCTCGGCTGGCTCGAGCAGTACCGCAGCAACGCCACAACGGCGGCGGAAAACACCTCGGCGGCGCTGTCGCGCTCCGACGAAGCCTATTCCAACGAGACCGGCGTCAACCTCGACGAGGAGCTGACGCTGCTACTCGACATAGAGCAGTCCTACAAGGCGGCGACCAAGATCCTGAACGCCGTTGACGAAATGTTGAAGTCATTGCTGGATATTGCGAGTTAAGCCATGAAGAGCTCATTTATTTCAAGTTCGGCCATTCAGAACGCGATGCGGTTGACGATCCGTCAGGCGCAGAACCAGATGACGAAGGCAACGATGGAAGCGACGACGGGAGTCTATGCGGATATCGGTATCTCGCTCGGCGGCAACGCCGCCAGGAGCGTCGACTTCAGCCGCGAGGTCGACAGGATAGACTCGATCAAATCAAGCAATTCGCTCGTCACCGCACGCATGGAATCCTCGCAGCTCGGCCTTTCCAAGATGAAGGACGTCGGCGACGGCCTCGTTTCAAAGCTGACGGCGCTCCAGGGCAGCCATGATCCCGGCAGCATCACCGTCGCCATCCAGTCGGCGACCAGCGCCCTGTCCACGATGATGGACACGGCCAATACCATGGTAAACGGCGAATATCTGTTCTCGGGCATCAACACCGATGTGCAACCGCTGACCGACAAGACGACCGCGACGAGCGCAGCCATTGTCACGCAGTTGAACACCTATGCAACGGGCCTCGGCAAGGCGGTCAGTGATCTCACCGGCGCCGAAATGAGCACCTTCATCACCACGACGGTAGAGCCGATGTTCAGCGAGACCGCCTGGACCGACCCGACGACCGGCTGGTCGCAGGCATCGAGCCAGAACATGACGAGCCGCATCAGCAACTCGGAAGTGATCGAATCCTCGACCAATGCCAATTCCGAGGGCATGCGTTACTTCGCGCTCGCCTCGGTGATGACCTCGGCGCTGTTGGGCCAGGGCCTCAGCAGCGATGCGATGAGCACGGTGTCCAAGCAGGCGATCAGCTATACGACGAAGGCGACCAGCGGCCTCGTGACCCAGGCAAGCCAGCTCGGCCTTTCCCAAGAGCGCGTCAAGAAGTCCAACGACGCCCTCGACGCGCAGTCCAACATCATCAAGAACAAGCTCGTCGATCTCCAGGGGGTCGATCCTTATGAAGCCTCGACCCTCGTCAAGACTTTGGAAACGCAGCTTGAAACCGCCTACACGATCGTCTCGAAGATCCAGCAGTTGAGTCTTGTAAACTACCTTTGATGAGCAAAGGCGCGCAATAAAGAAGGATGCATGAATGTATCAGTTCTCATATGCCGAAGTCATGCAGGACTCGGTGGCCGACGCGAAAGAGCGGGAATGGCAGGTTCTTGACCGATCCATAGACCTTCTGTCGTTGGCGCGCGAAAAGGAAAAATACGGCCGGGAAGCCATTGAAGCCCTGTTTTATACCCGCCGGGTGTGGATCAGCTTCATCGAGGATCTGAAACATCCCGACAACCAGCTGGAGATCGAGCTCAGGGCCAACCTCATATCGATCGCGATCTGGATATTGAAGGAATGCGACAGGATCAGAAAACGTCAGTCTAATAACTACCAGGGCATCATCGACGTTACCACCATCATCAGGGATGGACTTAAATGAAAAGTACACTTCGCATTTCTCTGAAAGCCGGAGAAAGAATCTTCATCAACGGCGCCGTCCTGCGCGTCGACCGCAAGGTCGCGCTGGAATTCCTGAATGATGTCACGTTCCTTCTCGAAAACCACGTCCTGCAGCCGGAAGGCGCTACCACGCCTCTGCGTCAGCTCTATTTCATCGCGCAGATGATCCTCATCAACCCCGAGGGCAAGGACCACTCGACGGCGATGTTCCGCAAGTCGATCACCATGCTGCTCACCTGCTTCAAGAACGAGGAAATCCTCGCCGAACTGAAGCGCATCGATGCGCTCGTCTCGACTGGTCGCGCCTTCGATGCCTTGAAGGCGATCCGCGGCCTCTACACGATCGAAGACAATATCCTCAACAACCACGAAATGCCGCCGACGATGGTCGAGCAGATTCGCAGGGAGATTGCACCATGGCGGTAGATGCTACATCAAGCGTGAGCACGACGAGCACTTCGACCTCGACGAGTTCGGCCCAGCAGAAGGCGACGCTGAACTACGACAATTTCCTTCAGCTGCTCATCGCGCAGATGAAGAACCAGGATCCGACCGATCCGGTCGACGCCAGCGAACAGATGTCGCAGCTGGCGAGCTTTTCGCAGGTCGAACAGACGATCCAGACCAACACCAAGCTGGACACGCTGCTCGCAAGCTCGAGCCTCACCCAAGCCAGCAGCTACGTCGGCAAATATATGGAAAGCGCCGACGGCACCGTCAAAGGCACCATCGAATCCGTCAAGGTTTATTCGGATGGAATCATTGCGACGACCACGGATGGCGGTAGTATACTGGTGCAGGCGGGAATCACGGTAGCCGACAAGGCACCGACCGCCGACAGCAGCGATACCTGATACCCACGGCGCCGGTGCGCCGCGGAGCTCGGGTAATACCAATCAATGGCGGTCCGGCCACGGCGGGGCTGCTTCAAGGCGATATGAGGTTGCCTTCAGATGAACGAAGCTGATGCATTGGACCTGTTCCAGGCCGCGATCTGGACAGTCCTGATTGCCGCCGGTCCCGCGGTCATCGCCGCGATGGTGGTGGGTCTGGTCATTGCCTTGATCCAGGCGCTGACCCAGGTGCAGGAAGCGACGCTGACCTTCGTGCCGAAGATCGTCGCGGTGCTGATCACGGTCGGCGTCACCGCGCCTTTCGTCGGCTCGCAGATCTCGATTTTCACCAATCTGGTCTTCTCRCGCATCCAGTCCGGCTTCTAGAGCAATTCCAGCAAAAATGCGCAGCGGTTTTGCCAGGCAAAGCGCGAAGCGCTTTTGCCGGGGATTGCGTAGAAACAAAAGGTTAGAGCGGTTCTACGCTTCCATGAAAAGCTGAACCGCTCTGAGCCACCTTCGCGCAAGCTTCGCCATTTAATTCTCGATCCGAATTGGGCGGACTCATGTCCGCCTCCTCTCATGAAGAGACGGAATCGTCATGGCGCAATCACCTGCACTCCCCCTTCCAAAAGTCGCCCCGAGCCTGCGCGATGTCGGTTTTGCCCTCGGCATCATCGGCATCATCTGCATTCTCTTCCTGCCGATTCCGCCGTTCCTGATCGATATGGGACTGGCCTTCTCGATCGCTTTCTCGGTGCTGATCCTGATGGTCGCGCTGTGGATCCAGAAGCCGCTCGATTTCTCGTCTTTCCCGACCATTCTGCTGATCGCGACGATGACCCGGCTGGCGCTGAACATCGCGACGACACGCGTCATCCTGTCCCACGGTAATGAAGGCCATGAAGCAGCAGGCGGCGTCATCGCCGGTTTCGCAAGCCTGGTGATGTCCGGCGACTTCGTCATCGGTCTGATCGTCTTCCTGATCCTCATCACCATCAACTTCATCGTCATCACCAAGGGCGCCACACGTATCGCCGAAGTCGGCGCACGTTTCACCTTGGACGCCATCCCCGGCAAGCAGATGTCGATCGACGCCGATCTTTCGGCCGGCATCATCGACGAGAGGGAAGCTCAGCGCCGGCGCAAGGAACTCGAGGAGGAAAGCTCCTTCTTCGGTGCGATGGACGGTGCGTCGAAGTTCGTGCGCGGTGATGCCGTCGCCGGCCTGATCATCACCTGCATCAACATCTTCGGCGGCATCATCATCGGCTACTTCCGCCACGGCATGCCGATCGGCGAAGCGGCCGATGTCTTCGTCAAGCTCTCCGTCGGCGACGGCCTTGTATCGCAGATGCCGGCCCTCATTGTTTCGCTCGCCGCCGGCCTTCTCGTCTCCCGCGGCGGCACCACCGGCTCCACCGACCAGGCGGTCGTCAACCAGTTGAGCGGTTATCCCCGGGCGCTTTCCGTCTCGGCGGTGCTGATGTTCATCCTGGCCCTGATGCCGGGCCTGCCGTTTATTCCCTTCGTGGTCCTTGGCGGTCTTCTCGCCTTCGGCGCCTGGTTCATCCCGCGTCAGGTCGAAGCCGAAAATATGCTTCGCCGCGAGCAGGAAGAAAAGAAGGTCGTCCAGAGCAAGGAACTGGAAAAGGATTCGGTCAAGGCAGTGCTGCGCACCTCCGAGATCGAGCTCGCACTCGGCAAGATGGTCTCGACGCGCCTGCTCGGCGCCCACCAGGAGCTCGCCTTCCGTGTCGGCAAGATGCGCAAGAAGTTCGCCACGCAATACGGTTTCGTCGTGCCTGAGATCAAGGTGACCGACGATATCGCCATCGCCGAGAAGTCCTACCAGATCCGCATCCACGGCACGACCGTCGCCTCCAACCTGCTACGCGTCGGCGAAGTCCTCGTCGTCACCGGCGCCGGTCGCCGGCCGAGCATTCCCGGCGACGAAATCCGCGAACCCGCTTTCGGCATGCCTGCCGTCTCGATCCTCGAAAACTTCTCCGACGATCTGAAGCGCGAGGGCTTCCAGCCGATCGACAACGTCTCCGTCGTGCTGACCCATATGAGCGAGGTCATCCGCAACAACCTGCCGCAGCTTCTGTCCTACAAGGACGTCAAGGTGCTGATCGATCGGCTCGATCCCGAATACAAGAAGCTTGCCGACGAGATTTGCTCGTCGCACATGTCCTATTCGGGCCTGCAGGCGGTGCTCAAGCTGCTGCTTGCCGAACGTGTCTCGATCCGCAACCTGCATCTCATTCTCGAGGCGGTGGCAGAGCTTGCCCCGCATGTCAGGAAGACCGAGCAGATCGTCGAGCATGTCCGCATCCGCATGGCCCAGCAGCTCTGCGGCGACCTGGCCGACAATGGCGTGCTGCGCGTGCTCAGGCTGGGCAGCAAATGGGATCTCGCTTTCCACCAGGCGCTGAAGCGCGACGCCAAGGGCGAGGTGATCGAATTCGACATCGATCCGCGCAGCCTGGAAGAGTTCAGCGAGCAGGCCACCAAAGTTATCCGTGAGTTCATGGATCGCGGCTTGCCATTCGCCCTTGTCACGTCGCCGGAAACACGCTCCTATGTGCGCATGATCATCGAACGGCTGTTCGCCACGCTCCCGGTCCTGTCGCATGTCGAACTGGCCAAGGGCATCGAGATAAAGATTTTGGGCTCTATTTCATGATAACAGACCCGCAAGGGACCGTTCTCGCGCTGTTTCTGGTTTTCTGCCGGATCGGTGGCTGTGTGCTGGCTCTTCCGGGTTTTTCGTCGGCGCGCGTGCCTGAACAGCTGCGCGTCTTCATCGCCGGCGCGCTCTCGATCGCCGTCATGCCGCTGCTCTGGGACACCGTCTACCCGGCCGTTCACACAGGTTCGGGAACCTATATCGGCCTGATCTTCAGCGAATCGCTGATCGGCGTGATGTACGGCATGCTGGCGAGGATCTACACGCTCGGCATGCAGTTCGCCGCGACGATCATCGCCATGATGGTCGGCTACACTCAGCCGGGTTCCGCCGACATTCTCGAAGACACGCCGGAGACCAGCCTGTCCGGCTTCATTACCTTTGCCGGCATCATGATCCTCTTCATCCTGGATTTCCACCACATCGTCTTCCGCGCGCTGATCGATTCCTACACGACCATGCCTTTCGGCGGCCTGATGCAGATGCGCGCGACGCTGATCTCCTTTACCGACACGCTGGAACAGACCACCTACATCATGCTGCGGCTGTCGAGCCCGTTTTTGATCTACGGCCTGATCTTCAACGTCTCGATCGGCTTCATCAACAAGCTGGCGCCGCAGATCCCGGTCTACTTCATTTCCACGCCCTATCTGTTGATGGGCGGGCTCTTCCTGATCTATTTCTCGATTGCGGCGTTGGTCAGCCAGTTCGGCCAGTCCTTCGGCTCGATCTATATCGGGCGATGAGGCGATGATCGAAAAGAAGCGCTCCCAGAAGCTCAAGCGACTGCTCTCGGTGCAGCGGCATATTGAAAGAGTGGCCGAGAACGACCTGGCCGAAACCAGCCGTCAGCGTGTCGAGGTCAATGCGGCGATAGACGACGTCATCCTCGCGCTCGGCTCGATGGACCCCGTTCACCATGCCTTCTCGCAGAATTACGCCGACCGATTCGGCAGGCTCACCATCAAGGACCAGCAGCTGAACGGCATGCAGCAAGTCCACGAGATGCGGCTGACGCGCGAGCGTGCCAAGGGCGACCGCCTTGAGGAGGGCATGAAGGAAGCCCTTGAGGCCGAGCGCCGAGAGGCCGATGACAATGCCGTCTACGATGTCATCGATCAGCAATTCGCAACGCCAGCCTCCAGCAAGCTTCAAAAACCATAATCGTTACGATCTTAAATTCAGAGGATTGTAACGTGGCTATTTCGCCCCCCAGTGATCTGGTCCTGGATGTTGTCAAAGCTGCCGACCCCATGGAGGTTCAGGCGGCCCAGGAAAAGTTGAAGGCAAATCGCGCGGCCTTTGCCGCAACGAGCCTCGCCGAGAATGGTAAGGGCTTCTCCAATACGGTCGACGTCCTCGACCATATTGGCCAGAAGAGCGGCCTCGCCAACATTCAGAACCGCACCAAGACCGAGGAAGTTCCGGAAAGCTACCGGAAGTTCGAGGCCATGGTTCTGCAGAATTTCGTCAAGTCCATGCTGCCGAGCGAAGGCGAAGACGTCTACGGCAAGGGCGCGACCGGCGATATCTGGAAAGGCATGATGGCCGAACAGCTCGGCAACGTCATGGCCAAGGGAGACGGCATCGGCATCGCCAAGCAGATGTACAGCGAGCAGCTGCGCCGCCAGGAAGGCAAGATCGTCAATGCCTCCACCGACGACGATGACCGCAACACCGCGCTCAGCATGATCGACGACTTCCAGCGCAAGACCTTTGGCACGCCGACGGCGGAAGCCAAGACCGATAGAACAGGATGACTTTAGGCCCGTTGGCCTAAAATCTGAATCCTGTTCTCAATTAAATAGTTAGAGCATGATGTCGTCCGAAAACCGCGCACACTTTTCGGCATCATGCTCTAAGCGACGCATAACCGGGGGTACAATGGAAATAGTTTCGAACGAATACAGGATCAAATCCGTTCTCGGACGCCTCGAAATGATCATCGACAATGAGAACACCCGGATCGGCAACGATCCGCAGTTCGATCTCAAGGTCTCCAATGCGCATAAGAGCCGCTGCCTCTACGAGCTGTCGATGCTTTTCCGCGATACCGATCCGGCCGAGCTTGCCGCTGCCCATCTCGATCAGCTGCACGGCCTGAAGAAGAAGCTGGTTCTCAATGCCCGTCGCGTCGAGGCGCATCTCGAAGCGGTTCGCGCTGTGGCCGACCTCCTGAAGAACGCAGTTCAGGACGCCGATGCCGACGGCACCTATTCCCAGGAACAATTCGCCGCGCGTGGAAACTGATGATCAAGCTCGTCCTCACCGGTGTCTGGGTTTGCGCCATCACCTTGGCATCGGTCTATTTCTCGGTGTACCTGGCAACCGCGCCGGCGCCCGCAGCAACGGATTCCAAGCAGAGCGCGCTCGAACTGGTGAAGGGCGAAACGATCACGGTGCCGATTATCGGTAACGGTGCGATCACCGGTTACTTCCTCGGCCGCGTTTCGTTCATGATGAACAAGGACATGCTGAAAGGCGTGACCCTGCCGCTCGCCGAGATGACGACGGACGAGCTTTTCAGCCTGCTCGTCGGCAACAAGATGGTCGATATCGCGCACATCAAATCCTTCGATCCGAAGGCCTTCCGCGAGGAGATCAAGAAGGGCATGAACGAGCGCCTCGGCGGCGAATACGTCGCCGACGTGATGCTGGAGCAGCTCGACTATCTCTCCAAGGAAGAGGTCAAGGAAAGCTCCGCCGGTCAGCCGAAGAAGGTCGGCACACCCGTCAAGATCGTCGAGACTGTACCGGCCGGTGAAGCACCGGCGCCAGCTGCTCACTGAGCAACATCCGAGCATCGACGACAAGCGGCGCCGCAAGGCGCCGTTTTCCGTTGGCGCGTGTGGTTAATAAACCACTTATACGAGCATGGAAATTCAAGGAATTTTCCTAAGGGTTGTTTGAAACCGTCCTGTTATATCAGGTGTCACAGCTTGGCATGCGCCGCTTATCCGGGATCGGAGCGACGCCGTCCCGGCGGGACGCGACCGGTCCTTTCGAGACCTCCGGTGCGGAAATATGGGCTTGTTTTCCGGGATGTCGGGCGCATGCAGCACCCTCGGCAGGAGGTAGGAATGAATCTGATTGCAAACTTCGCGGTGCTCGCATCGCGGCGGACGATCTTTGATCTGCCGGTCTGCGATCTCGGCTGGGACGATGCCCTCGTTTTCATCAACGAGTTGGCCTCCATTCCCGTCGGCCAGACCGTGGTTTGTTTCGTCAACGCCCACAACATGCTGACCGCGCTGCGCGACGACGAATATTACCGGATCATGTCGCACAATCTGGTGCTGCCGGACGGCATCGGCCTCAACATTGCATCGCAGATCGCCCATGGCGCGCCGTTTCCGGCCAATCTGAACGGCACCGATTTTGTGCCGGCCTTCCTGACCTTCATGGAGACCCCGCGCCGCATCGGCCTCATCGGCGGCACGCGCTCGGTCGTCGAGGCGGCGGCGGAAAATTTCCGTAGGCATACGCCCTGGCATGAATTCGTCGTCGTTTCCGACGGCTACTTCGACAAGGTCGATCCTACTGATGTCATCGAGGAGCTCGAGCGCCAGAAGGTCGATATCCTGATCGTCGGCATGGGGACGCCGCTGCAGGAGAAATGGGTTCACGATCATATTCGCGCCGATCATGCGCGCCTGGTGTTGACGGTGGGTGCTCTCTTCGACTTCGTCTCCGGCGCCGTCCCACGCGCGCCGAGGACGGTGCGGATGATGCGCCTGGAATGGGCCTATCGCCTGCTGCAGGAGCCGACGCGCCTCTGGCGCCGTTACGTTGTCGGCATCCCGGTCTTCCTTTTCCATGTCCTGCGCTACCGCTTCCGCCGACGCGAAAGGATCCTCAGCCATCCGGAAGAGCACGGCAGCGCGCTGCAGCCGCAGTCGGATCGCAAGAAGGCAAGCTGACCTACAGCGCCGCGCGTCTTTTCAGACGCGCAAAGGACGCTGCAGCACTTTAAATTGTCGCATAATTTTGTCCTTAAATCGTTTCCGATTTGAGGAATTATGCTTAGTTCTTACCTGTTGCGGTTAACCATTTCTTTGCCATGAATATTTAGAGTGGCTTAATCATCTGCGTCCGTGCGGATGATCGAACTCGGCCATCATGTGCATGAGATGTGGCGCAAATGTACGATATCAGGGCCAGAAACAGCTTCCAGGATCGCGCAGCCGCAGGGCCGCGCGCCGATGAGGATTCCTACGGGGTGCCTCGGTCGAGCCGGCCGGATGTCGCGCCGCCCGAGGCCGAGTTGTTGCGCGCCATCGGCCGCGTGCTGGAGGAGCAGCGCGCCAGGGCGGCGCGCACGGCACCGCTGGTCGACCGCATCGAAACCATCCTCGGCAACCGCCTCCGGGCCGCCAACGACGTCGGCCATCCGCTTCTTCAGGAGCCGGCGGGCCATGAAGAGCTGACTGTTCCGGCCGACGAGCCGATGATCTCATCCACACCGCTGGCTGCGGTCCGTGAGGAACCCGCCGAGCCCCGGCCGGCAGCGCCGCGCCGCCGCGTCGGCGGCACTGGTCTTGCGATGATGGTCGCGGCTGCGACGATCATCGGCGCGGGCCTGCCGGCGCTGATGCCGGCTTTGCCGGCCCTCTACCGCGCCGAAGCGACGCTTGCAGTGAAGAGCGATGCCGCAAGCCGCGCGGCCTTCACCCAGGCCGCGGCAAAAGGGCTGCTGTCGGCGCGCATGGTTGCTTCGACGGTCGCCGCCCTGAGACTCGATCACGATCCCGAATTTGCCGGCGCCAGCGCCAATGCGCTCGGCGTCGCGCTCGATCTCCTCTCGGCGACCGGTGCTGCCGCCGATCCGGCCTCGCGAGCCGAGGCCACGCTGAAGCATGCGGTCGAGATACTGCCCGATGCCGCTGCCGGCACGATCCTCGTGAGGGTGACGACCGGCGACAGCCGCAAATCCATGCGCATCGCCGCAAGGCTTGCCGAAGCGGTTTCTACAGCAGACGGACCCAGCGACGCCGAAACCGATGCCGCCTTGCGCAAAACCTATGACGAGGCGAAGGCGGAGCTTGCCGCGTTCACGGCGAAAAGCGGCGAGGGCAACGTCAAGGTGGCGATCGATCTTCGCCGCCAGATCGACCAGCTCGATGCCGATCTGAAAGCGGCCGACCAGAATATTCTTGCCGCCAAGGCGCAGACCGACCGGCTCAAGGCGGCAAAACTTGCCGAAGTGCTCGACGGTTCGCTCCCCTCCGATATGCTCTCGCCGGCGCTGCAGGACTGGCGCGACAAATATGCCGTCGCCAGGACAGCACTTGCGCAGCTTTCGGCCGAGCTTGGCCCGCGCCATCCGCGCCTCTTGCAGCAGCAAGCCGAAACAGACGGTCTGAAGGAGAATATAGGTAAGGAGCTGACCCGTCTTGCCCAGACTGCCAACCTCGCTGCCAAGGCCGCCGTCGATGCGCGCAAGGGCCTGAACGACCGCCGCAACACACTGATCGCCCAGAGCCGGGACACCGGTGTCGATTTGTCACGCCTGACCGAGCTTAGCGAAAAGGCGAATGCCGCGCGCTCGCGCCTCGAAGAGGCGACGTCCGCAGCGGTGGGAACGGCCGCCGACGGTCGTATCGTTCTCCTGAAGCCGGCATTGGCAACCACAGTATTGGGCACCGATGGCCTGACCGGCCGCTCTCTGGCTGGTGCCGCGGCGGGCCTTGCGATGGGCCTTGCTGCGGCTTTCCTGCTGCGCCTGCGTAGGCCCGTCGCCGATCCCGCAAGGGAGAAAACGCCGGCGCCCCAGCCGCAGGCTCCACTGCCGTCGATGCCCGCGCAGGACCCCGCGCCAATCGACGAAATGGAGGTGCTGCGCTCCGAGATCTCCGGCCTGCGCGACCGGCTTCGTGTTCATGCGCTCGAAGCGCGACAGCCGCTGCGTTGAACGAACATTTCCTTGCATTTTTGATATTGCATTGCTGCTTTCCGACAGGATAGGGCGTTAGCGAGCATTTGAAGCTCGTCAACTATCCATAGATTGACGCGAAACAGGGCGGAGAGACGCGTGACGACAGTAATCGACGGCAAGAACGTAGCTGCATCGGTCATTCAGACGGTCAAGAGTGCGACGGCAGCGCTGGAAAAAAGCACCGGCGTCACCACCGGCCTTGCGGTCGTGATCGTCGGCGACGATCCGGCAAGCCACGCCTATGTCGGTTCGAAGGGCCGCATGGCCAAGGAATGCGGATTCAAGTCCGTCCAGCACACGCTGCCGGCCGAGACGAAGCAGGAGGAGTTGGCAGCCCTTGTCGCCACCCTCAACGCCGATCCGTCGATCCACGGCATCCTGGTGCAACTGCCCCTGCCGAAGCCGCTCGACAGCGAGGCGATTATCCAGTCGATCCTGCCGGAAAAGGATGTCGACGGCCTGAGCGTCGTCAATGCCGGCAAGCTCGCCACCGGCGACCTGAAGACCGGGCTGGTCTCCTGCACCCCGGCCGGCGCCATGGTCCTCGTCCGCCGTACCCATGGCGAGGATCTCTCCGGCCTCAACGCCGTTGTCATCGGCCGCTCCAACCTGTTCGGCAAGCCGATGGCGCAATTGCTGCTCAACGCCAACGCGACCGTGACGATCGCTCATTCCAGGACCAGGAATCTCGCCGAGGTCTGCCGCAACGCCGATATCCTGGTGGCCGCCGTCGGCAGGCCGGAGATGGTCAGGGCCGATTGGGTCAAGCCCGGTGCGACAGTCATCGACGTCGGCATCAACCGGGTGGCAGCCCCCGAAAGAGGCGAGGGCAAGACCCGGCTCGTCGGCGACGTCGCCTTCGAGGAGGTCTCTGCGGTCGCGAGCACCATCACTCCGGTTCCCGGCGGCGTCGGGCCGATGACCATCGCCATGCTGATGGCCAACACGGTCATCGCCGCCCATCGCACTGCAGGGCAGACACCGCCGCAGTTTTGATTAGAGCATGATGCCGAAAAGTGTGAGCGGTTTTCGGACGACATCATGCTCTCACTATATGATGTAGAACAGGATGATTTTAGGCCGATCCGGCCTAAAATCATCCTGTTCTAGGCCTGGGGAACAGGACCGGTCGAGGCCCTGACGATCAGCTCGGTCTTCCAAAGCTCCTGGTCGGGGAAGGGGCCGGCCTGCTTCACCGTGCCGATCAGCCGCTGCGCGATGCGCACGCCCGCCGCCCGCAATGAAGAGCGTGTCGTCGTCAGCGGCACGGAAAAACTTTCCGGTTTCAGCAGCGGCAGCACGTCGTCATGGGCGATCAGCGAGATATCCTCGCCGAGCCGCAATCCGGCCTGGTTGACCGCGCGGATCGCGCCGAGCGCCAGCACCGTGCTGGAGCACAGGATCGCCGTCGGTCGCTCCGGCAATTGCAGGAAGTGTTCCATCGCCAGCAGGCCTTGCTCGTCCGTCATCAGCGCGTGGCTCATGCAACCCTCATCGAGCGCGAGCCCGCGCTCGGCAAGCGCTGATATGACGCCGTTCTTCCTGCGGATGGCGAAATCGAGATGCATTGGTCCGTTCATCAGCGCAAAGCGGGTATGGCCGAGCTGCAGCAAGAGCCGCGTCGCATCGTAGAAGGCGCCTTCATTGTCGATGTCGAGATAGGGATAGTCCGGCTCAGAACCGAAGGAGCGGCCGTGCACGACATAGGGCATCGACAGTGATTTCAGCATGGCGAGCCGCGGGTCGTGACCGCGCATATAGGCGACGAACAGAGCATCGACATTGCCGCTGATCGCAAGGCGCCGCAGCGCCGCCACCTCGTCATCGGGGTCGGCCGGCATGATCACGAAATGGAAGTCGTGGCGGACGGCCTCTTCGCCGAGGCCGGCCAGGAATTCACCGAAATGCACGTCGGACTGGTGGCCGGGCGCCGTCGGCATGACGAGGCCGATCGAGCCTGCCTTGCCGGTCGCAAGCCGCTGCGCTGCCTTGTTCGGCCGGTATCCGGTCTCCTTGACAGCCTGGAGCACACGCTCCCGGGTCGCCTCGTTGACCTCGGGATAGCCGTTCAGCGCTCGGCTCACCGTCGTCTGCGACAGCCCCAGCAATTCCGATAGCTGTTTGAGATTCACCTGCTATGCTTCCTCCCGGCCCGCCTGTCAGCCGTCCTGAAAAGGCCTGCTGCCTCCCAGTGGCATCCAAAGCGCTTTCAATTATGTATCATCTGGCGCGCTTGACTCAAGAAAAATCGCTCCATATTTCGCGATAGGCGTTGCTGCGCCGCGATATCCAGCATGTTCACGGCGGGTTTTCGCGAATTGACTTGACTCTATTCCACCGAAAGTGAAATGAGTTGGGTGTCAAAGCGCTTTGAAATTTCTTTTGGAGGGAATTCGGCGCGGTTGGGATTGTGATGGGAGGTTGATCACATGAAAAAGTCATTTTTGATGGGCGTTGCCGTGGCAGCGCTTTTTGCCGGTGCTGCGTCCGCGGCCGATTTGAAATTTGCCCCGGGACAGGATTCCAAGTTCAACTGGAAGAGCTATGACGAGTTCAAGGCTGCTCATGCCGATCTGAAGGGCCAGCCGCTGACGATCTTCGGGCCATGGCGCGGCGAGGACGAGGCGTTCTTCCAGAGCGTTCTTGCCTATTTCACCGAAGCCACCGGCATCGACGTCAAATATTCCTCTTCCGAAAACTACGAACAGCAGATCGTCATCGATACGCAGGCAGGCTCGCCGCCGAACATTGCCGTTCTGCCGCAGCCGGGCCTCCTGGCCGATCTCGCCAGCAAGGGCTTCCTGACGCCGCTCGGCGATGACAACTCCAAGTGGATCAAGGACAATTACGGCGCTGGCGACAGCTGGGTCGGTTACGGCACCTACAAGGGCAAGGACGGCAAGGAAGCCTTCTACGCCTTCCCGTACAAGGCCGACGTAAAGTCGCTGGTCTGGTATGTTCCGGAGAACTTCGAGGAAGCCGGTTACAAGATCCCGACGACCATGGAAGAACTGCATGCCCTGACCGACCAGATCGTCAAGGATGGCGGCGTTCCCTGGTGCATCGGTCTCGGTTCCGGCGGCGCCACCGGCTGGCCGGCGACCGACTGGGTCGAGGACATCATGCTGCGCATGCAGCCACCGGAAGCCTACGACAAGTGGACGACCAACGAGCTGAAGTTCACCGATCCGGCGGTCGTTGCCGCGATCGACGAGTTCGGCAAGTTCGCCAAGAACGCGAAATACGTCGACGGCGGCGTCGCAGCCGTGGCCTCGACCGATTTCCGCGACAGCCCGAAGGGCCTCTTCGCGGTTCCGCCGAAGTGCTACATGCACCATCAGGCCTCGTTCATCCCGTCCTTCTTCCCTGAGGGCACGAAGCTCGGTCAGGATGCCGACTTCTTCTACATGCCGACCTTTGCTTCGCATCCCGAACTCGGCAAGCCGGTTCTCGGCGCCGGCACGCTCGTCTCGATCGCCAAGGACTCGAAGACGGCCCGCGCCTTCATCGACTTCCTGAAGACCCCGATCGCCCATGAGGTCTGGATGGCGCAGTCGAGCTTCCTGACGCCGTACAAGGGCGTCAGCACTGAGGCCTATGCCAACCCGCAGATGAAGAAGGAAGGCGAGATCCTGACCTCCGCCACCACCTTCCGCTTCGACGGTTCCGACCTGATGCCGGGCAAGATCGGCGCCGGCGCCTTCTGGACCGGCATGGTCGATTTCGTCGGCGGCAAGTCCGCTGAAGAGTCCGCAGGCGAAATCCAGAGCGCCTGGGACGGCATCAAGTAATCTTTTAAAATTATGCCGCCGGCTTGCCGGCGGCATGGCTTGCATGACTGGCCGGACTCGCAAAGAGCCCGGCCATCGCAGGATATATTGTGATTGGGTAATACAAATAGATCGACGATGACCGGCGTTGACCCGTCAGCATAAAAACCGGTCGTGATAAGATCAGGGGAAGCAGGGGAGGGACGAAATGCTGTCGCAGATAGTGTCCGCTTTGGGCGTCGTGGTCGGAGCCGTTATCGCGTGCTCGGCCTATTTCTATTTTTCGAACAAGATTCTGGATCTCGCTCTGCCGGTGAAGGACGGCGACATCCGCGCCGCATCGCGCAATCTCAACCGCCGTGCGCTCGTTCGGCCGTGGTTGTTCATCGGCCCGGCGCTCTTCCTGCTGATCGTCTATCTCRTCTATCCGGTCGTTGCGACCTTGATCCTCTCCTTCTACGACCGCGCCGGTCTGCAGTTCGTCGGGCTCGCCAACTACAAATGGGCGCTCGGCGACCGCGAATTCCGCCAGTCGATCTTCAATAACATCCTCTGGCTTGCCGTGGTGCCGGCCGCCTGCACCTTCTTCGGCCTCGTCATCGCCGTGATGACCGATCGCATCTGGTGGGGCAATATCRCCAAGAGCATCGTCTTCATGCCGATGGCGATCTCCTTTGTCGGCGCCTCGGTCATCTGGAAATTCATCTATGAATATCGCGGCGGCAACGACGTCCAGATCGGCCTGCTGAACGCCATCGTCCAGACTTTCGGCGGCACGCCCGAGGTGTGGATCTCCGTTCCCTTCTGGAACAACTTCTTCCTGATGGTCATCCTGATCTGGATCCAGACCGGTTTCGCCATGGTCATCCTGTCGGCCGCTCTTCGCGGCATCCCCGAGGAGACGATCGAAGCCGCCGTGATCGACGGCGCCAATGGCTGGCAAATCTTCTGGCGCATCATGGTGCCGCAGGTCTGGGGTTCCATCGCCGTCGTCTGGACGACGATCACCATCCTCGTCCTCAAGGTCTTCGACATCGTGCTGACCATGACCAACGGCCAGTGGCAGTCGATGGTGCTGGCGAACCTGATGTTCAACTGGATGTTCCGCGGCGGCGGCGATTCCGGCCGAAGCGCCGTCATCGCCATCATCATCATGCTCGCCGTCACCCCGATCATGGTCTGGAACGTGCGCCGCGCCAATCGCGAACTGAAGGGGCACTGAGATGACCGCTATCGGAAGCTACTTCAAGATCGGCCCCGCCCGGCTCTTCGTTCATGTCGCCGTTCTGCTGATCGTCATCGTCTGGCTCATCCCGACGCTCGGCATCTTCGTCAGCGCGCTGCGCGACAAGGACCAGATCGTCGTCTCCGGCTGGTGGACGGCCTTCGTCGGCTCGACCCAGACCACCGCGGTCCGCCTCGGTACGCCCGACCAGCAAAAGCAGGAAGGTGCGAACTACGTCATTACAGGCAATGTGTTGGAAGGCCAGACCGGCCGTGCCGTGAAGGCCTTCGGCAACCGCATACAGCAGCCGGCCGCCTTCAAGGCCGGCGAGACCGCCGATTTCGGCGACGGTGAAACCCTGCAGATCAACAGCGACGGCAGTTATCGCTATGTGAAGAACACCGCCTTCTCGCCCGACGAACGCCCGAAGCGCATCTATGCGTCCGTCTCGGCGCCGCCGGAATTCACCATGCAGAACTACAACACGGTTCTGACCGGCGAGGGCATTGGCCAGTCCTTCATCAACTCGCTGACCGTGACGATCCCGGCGACGATCATCCCGATCCTGATTGCCGCTTTCGCAGCCTATGCCCTGAGCTGGATGGAGTTTCCTGGCCGCGGGCTGCTGATTGCGCTCGTCGTCGGCCTCATCGTCGTGCCGCTGCAGATGTCGCTGATTCCGCTGCTGCGCCTCTATAACGAGATCGGCAACCTGCTCGGCCAGCCGTCGAAGACCTATCCCGGCATCTGGCTGGCCCATACCGCCTTCGGCATGCCGCTCGCCATCTATCTCTTGCGGGCCTATATTGCCGGCCTGCCGAAGGAGATCATCGAATCCGCCCGCGTCGACGGCGCGAGCGATTTCGAGATCTTCGTCCGCATCGTTTTGCCTCTGTCCTTCCCCGCACTCGCCTCCTTCGCCATCTTCCAGTTCCTATGGGTGTGGAACGACCTGCTCGTCGCCATGGTCTTCCTCGGCACCGACAAGGACCACCTCGTGCTGACCGGCAGCCTGAACGCGCTGCTCGGCTCGCGCGGCGGCAACTGGGAGATTTTGACGGCGTCGGCCTTCGTCACCATCATCGTGCCGCTGCTCGTTTTCTTCGGGCTGCAGCGATACCTGGTGCGCGGTCTGCTGGCGGGTTCGGTCAAGGGAGGCTGATTATTCCCGACCGTGACTTCAAACAGGATATTCCATGAACGTGGCTTCCCAATCGATCTCGACCCCTGACAAGGACTGGTGGCGCGGCGCGGTGATCTATCAGATCTACCCGCGCTCCTACCAGGATTCGAACGGCGACGGCATCGGCGACCTGAAAGGCATCACCGCCCGCTTGCCGCATGTGGCAAACCTCGGCGTCGATGCGATCTGGATCTCGCCCTTCTTCACCTCGCCGATGCGCGATTTCGGTTATGACGTCTCCGACTACGAGAATGTCGATTCGATCTTCGGCACGCTGGTGGATTTCGACACGATGATCGCCGAGGCCCATCGCCTCGGCATCCGGGTGATGATCGATCTCGTCATCTCCCACAGCTCGGATCAGCATCCCTGGTTCGTGCAAAGCCGCTCCAGCAAGACCAACGCCAAGGCCGACTGGTATGTCTGGGCAGACGCCAAGCCGGATGGCACGCCGCCGAACAATTGGCTGTCGATCTTCGGCGGTTCTGCATGGGCGTGGGATCCGACGCGTATGCAATATTACCTGCACAATTTCCTGACCTCGCAGCCGGACATGAACCTGCATAACCCTGAGGTGCAGGACCGTCTGCTCGACGTCGTGCGCTTCTGGCTCAATCGCGGCGTCGATGGTTTCCGCCTCGACACCATCAACTTCTATTTCCATGACACGCAACTGCGCGACAATCCGGCGCTTGCTCCCGAGCGCCGCAACGCTTCGACGGCGCCGGCGGTCAATCCCTATAATTTTCAGGAGCATATCTACGACAAGAACCGCCCTGAGAACCTTGCCTTCCTGAAGCGCTTCCGCGCCGTTCTCGAGGAATTCCCGGCGATCGCCGCCGTCGGCGAAGTCGGCGACAGCCAGCGCGGCCTTGAAATCGTCGGCGAATACACCTCCGGCAATGACAAGATGCACATGTGCTACGCCTTCGAGTTCCTGGCGCCCGATCCGCTGACGCCGGATCGCGTCGAGGAGGTGATGCAGGATTTCGAAGCTGCCGCACCCGATGGTTGGGCCTGCTGGGCCTTCTCCAATCACGACGTCATGCGCCATGTCAGCCGCTGGGGCGGGCTGGTCGCCGATCACGACGCTTTTGCCAAGCTCTACGCCTCGTTGCTGATGACCATGCGCGGCTCCGTCTGCCTCTATCAGGGCGAGGAGCTGGCGCTGACTGAGGCCGATCTCGCCTATCAGGATCTGCAGGACCCCTATGGCATCCAGTTCTGGCCGGAATTCAAGGGCCGCGACGGTTGCCGCACGCCGATGGTCTGGGACAGCCAGGTCGCCCAAGGCGGCTTCTCAACGGTCAAGCCCTGGTTGCCGGTGCCGGTCGAGCATATCCTGCGTGCCGTCAGCGTCCAACTGGGCGACGAGGCTTCCGTGCTGGAGCACTATCGCCGCTTCATCGCCTTCCGCAAGCTGCACCCGGCTTTTGCCAAGGGCGAGATCGAATTCGAGGAACAACAGGGCGATAGCTTGGTCTTCACCCGTGAATGCGGCAACGAGAAGCTGCTCTGCATCTTCAACATGAGCCCGGCCGAGGCCGCCGTCATTCTGCCTGCGGGAGAATGGCAGGCATTGACGGGCCACGGCTTTACCAGCAACAACTATGGCGACAAGATCGATATTCCGGCCTGGGGGGCGTATTTCGCCCGTCTCGCCTAAGGAACTATGGGGAGAGAGAGAAATGACTGGACTGACGCTGAAGGATATCCGCAAATCCTACGGTTCCGTGGACGTTCTCCATGGTATCGACCTCGATATCAAGCAGGGCGAATTCATCGTCTTCGTCGGTCCATCCGGCTGTGGCAAATCCACGCTTCTGCGCATGATCGCCGGTCTCGAGGCGATCACCGGCGGTGAGATGTACATCGACGGCCATCTCGTCAATGACGTGCCGCCCTCCAAGCGCGGCATCGCCATGGTCTTCCAGTCCTATGCGCTCTACCCGCATATGACCGTGTTCGACAACATGGCTTTCGGCATGAAGATCGCCGGCGAAAGCCGCCAGGAGATCGACCGCCGCGTCCGGGCGGCGGCCGAGAGCCTGCAGCTGACCAACTATCTCGATCGCCTGCCGAAGGCGCTTTCCGGCGGCCAGCGCCAGCGCGTGGCGATCGGCCGCGCCATCTGCCGAGATCCGAAGGTCTTTCTGTTCGACGAGCCGCTGTCCAACCTCGATGCCGCGCTGCGCGTCGCGACCCGCATCGAGATCGCCCGCCTGAACGAACAGATGGCCGATACGACGATGATCTACGTCACCCACGACCAGGTCGAGGCGATGACGCTTGCCGATCGTATCGTCGTTCTCTCCGCCGGCAATATCGAGCAGGTCGGCGCGCCGCTGGACCTCTACGAGCGCCCGGCAAACCTCTTCGTCGCGAAATTCATCGGCTCGCCGGCGATGAACATCATTCCGGCGACGGTCGCCGGAACCGGAAGCCAGACGACGGTGACGCTGACCGGCGGCATGTCGGTGATGCTGGATGTGGCAACTGATGCGTCCGAAATGGGCAAGCAGGCAAGCTTCGGCGTTCGTCCGGAGGATCTCCGGGTTGCCGATGGCGCCGACTACCTTTTCGAAGGTGAAGTGTCGATCGTCGAAGCGCTCGGCGAAGTGACTTTGCTTTATATCGAGGGCCTGGTTCCGGGCGAGCCGATCGTCGTCAAACTGCCCGGCATCTACGATGTGAAGAAGGGACAGAGGATGCGGTTTGCCGCCGACAGGCAGAAGTTGCATCTGTTTGACGCAACCGGTCATACCTACCGGAAATGAAGGCGGCCATTTTTGGGGTGATCACCCCAAGAATTGTGCGGGGAGGGCCGAATTCTCACTTTCTGTTAAAGATCGGCTGCTACCTTTTCCTCGTCAATTTATGAGGGGGATAAGCACGTGGCCGCTTCCAATCCGTCACAGCCAAAATCTCATTTCCTGAGCAAGGAAGAATCCTTCATGTATGACCGCGAGGCGCGGTTTAAGATGGAGGACACCATGAACGCCGCGCGCATCGAATATACGGAAAAGGGCGTCATGCACGCGGCTTCGCGCCGCTGCGACATTGTCCGTATTTCGATGAGCAGCGCGACGCTCGCGATCCTGACCCAGTTCAGCCTGCCGAAGCAGTTCTATCTGGATATTCCGGATGCCCGCATCACCAAGGTCGGCTGCCTGCTGATGAAGGTCAACGCCAACAATACGATCGACGTCCGCTTCCTGCGCCTGCTGACGCAGAAGGAGCTGAACAAGATCTTCGTCTACAGCACCCATCCGGCGCACCGCGACTACGTTCTCGATATTCGAGCCTAAAGTCGCGCGTCCACCGGGACGCGGCACCATCACTGGATTGAAAACAAAAACCCGCAGGGGCTTCACGCTCCCCGCGGGTTTTTGTTTGCCAGAAGCCACCCGCTCAGTGGTGGAAGAGCACGCTCGCACCCTGGTCCGAAGGTCCGACGGCGCGGCGGAACGGCGCGAAGAGTTCGCGGCCCATACCGAATTCATTGTCGGAGAGATCGACGGTCACCGGCTCGCGCTCGGCCATGTCAGCTGCATCGACGAGCAGCTCGAGCGTGCCCTTGATCGCGTCCAGGCGAATGATGTCGCCCTCGCGGATGCGGGCGATCGGGCCGCCGTCGACCGCTTCCGGCGTGACGTGGATCGCTGCCGGCACCTTGCCGGACGCGCCGGACATGCGCCCGTCGGTGAGCAGCGCCACGCGGAAGCCGCGATCCTGCAACACGCCGAGCGGCGGCGTCAGCTTGTGCAGTTCCGGCATGCCGTTCGCTTTCGGGCCCTGGAAACGCACGACGGCGATGAAATCGCGGTTGAGCTTGCCTTCCTTGAAGGCGTCCTGCAGTTCCTGCTGGCTGTGGAAGATGATTGCCGGCGCCTCGATGATGTGGCGCTCCGGCTTGACGGCGGAAATCTTGATGACCGCTTTGCCGAGATTGCCGCGCAGCATCTTCAACCCGCCATTGGCCTGGAACGGCGTTTCGATGCTGGAGAGGACCTTGGGATCGACGCTTTTTTCCGGCGACGGCTCGCGCAGGACGGCGCCGTTTTCGCCGAGGCGGGCATCGACCGTATAGGCTTGGAGACCCTGGCCGAAGACGGTGCGCACGTCGTCATGCACCAGTCCGTGCTTCAAGAGTTCCTTGATGAGGAAGCCCATGCCGCCAGCCGCCTGGAAATGGTTCACGTCGGCAAGTCCGTTCGGGTAGACGCGGGCAAGCAGCGGGACGATTTCTGAAAGCTCGGCAATGTCCTGCCAGGTGAGGTGAATGCCGGCCGCCCGTGCCATGGCGACAAGGTGCAGCGTGTGGTTGGTCGAGCCGCCGGTCGCGTGCAGGCCAACGACACCGTTGACGACCGAGCGCTCGTCGATCATCTCGCCTGCCGGCGTGAATTCGTTGCCGAGCGCGGTGATCGCCAGCGCCCGCTTGGCGGCTTCGCGCGTCAACGCTTCACGCAGCGGTGTGCCGGGATTGATGAAGGACGAGCCAGGCATGTGGAAGCCCATGATCTCCATCAGCATCTGGTTGGAATTGGCGGTGCCGTAAAAGGTGCAGGTGCCGGGACCGTGATAGGACTTCGATTCCGCCTCCAGCAGTTCGGCGCGTCCGACCTTGCCCTCGGCGAAGAGCTGGCGCACGCGCGACTTCTCGTCGTTCGGCAGGCCTGTCGTCATCGGACCGGCCGGAACGAAAATCGACGGCAGGTGCCCGAAGGACAGGGCTGCAATCACCAGGCCGGGCACGATCTTGTCGCAGACGCCGAGGAAGAGGGCGGCGTCGAACATGTTGTGCGACAGGCCGACGCCCGCCGACATGGCGATCAGGTCGCGCGAGAACAGCGAGAGCTCCATGCCCGGCTGTCCTTGGGTGACGCCGTCGCACATCGCCGGCACGCCGCCGGCCACCTGCGCCACGCCGCCTGCTTGGGCGGCTGCCTCACGGATAATCGCCGGATAGGTCTCGAATGGCTGGTGGGCCGAGAGCATGTCGTTATAGGCGGTGATGATGCCGAGATTGGGGATGCGGTCGCCGGCGAGCGCATCCTTGTCGGCGGGGGAACAGACCGCGAAGCCATGGGCAAGATTGGCGCAGCCAAGCACCGAGCGCTGCACGCCCTGCGAGGCGGCGGCGCGCAGGCGTTCCAGGTAGCGCTCGCGGCTTGGCTTCGAGCGTTCGACAATGCGATCGGTGATCGCAGAAATGCGTGCGTGAGCGGACATGGAAAATCCCTGCCTTGTTCGTTGTCTCTATCTGTTTCGGCGGCTCTGGCCTGAATCTCAATCCGGATGACGGCTGATCAGGGAGCCCAGTAGATCTCGACCGGGGAAGTGGCCCGGCGCAGAATGGCGCGGATCGGCATCTCTGCCTCGTCACCGCTGCCTTCCGCCTTGGCGAGAACGTCTTTTTTGCCTTCGCCCTCAATATGGAGAACCAGGAGTGCGGCATCCTCAAGACTGGAGAAGGTGAAGGTCAGGCGCGGCTCGCCGGCTCCTTCCGCTTCCATGGTGATGATGCCGCGCGGCGTCGATGCATCGAGCGCCTTGGCGAGATTGCTGCCGCCGGGAAAGAACGAGGCCGTGTGGCCGTCGCCGCCCATGCCCAGGATGACGATGTCGAAGGGGGAACTGATAGCCTTGGTCTTCTCGGTCGCGATCCTTGCCGCCTCCTCCGCCGAGGCAGCGTCCTGATAGAGCGGCAGAAAGCGTGCCGCCCTTGCCTTGTTCTGCAGCAGATTGGCATCGACCAGCAGATGGTTCGAGCGCGCATTGTCGGCCGGCACGAAACGTTCGTCGACAAGCGTGATCGTCACCTTGTCCCAGGCGATGTCGCGCGTCGAAAGCGCCTGGAAGAAGACCTTCGGCGTGGAACCGCCGGAAACGGCGATGGACGCCGTTCCGCGGGCGGCAATCGCCGCCGAAAGCGTATCCGCGACCTTGTCGGCGAGGCTGCCGGCGAGGTCTGCGGCGCTGGCGAAGGAATGCAGGGTCGATGCCATCGGTTTCGTCCTAGATCTCGTCATGCCAGGTGCGGCCGTCGCGCTCGATCAGCGCGATGGCCTGGCTCGGGCCCCAGGTGCCGGCCGTATAGCCCTGCACCTGCTGGCCGGTCGTTTCCCAACCCTTCAGGATCGGATCGACCCATCTCCATGCGGCTTCCACTTCGTCGCGGCGCATGAACAGGGTCTGGTTGGAGCGGATCACGTCCATCAGCAGGCGCTCGTAGGCGTCGGGATTGCGGACGTTGAAGGCCTGGGCGAAGCTCATGTCGAGCGAGACATTGCGCAGGCGCATGCCGCCCGGACCCGGATCCTTGATCATCAGCGACTGCTTGACGCCCTCATCCGGCTGCAGGCGAATGATCAGCTGGTTGGCGTTGATGCGCCCGGCCGCCTGGTCGAAGATCGCGTGCGGGATCGGCTTGAAGGTGATGACGATCTCGGACATGCGCCCGGTCAGGCGCTTGCCTGTGCGGATGTAGAAGGGAACGCCCGCCCAGCGCCAGTTGTTGATCTCGGCCTTGATAGCGACGAAGGTCTCGGTGTTCGAGACGCCGCCTTCGAGTTCTTCGAGGTAGCCCTTGACCGGGCCGGTACCCGATGCGCCGGCGCGATACTGGCCGCGCACCGTCGCCTGCTCGACGTTGGAAGCATTGAGCGGCTTCAGCGCGCGCAGCACCTTCAGCTTCTCGTCGCGAACGGCTTCCGAATCCATCGACGAGGGTACTTCCATCGCCGTCAGGCAAAGCAGCTGCAGAATGTGGTTCTGCACCATGTCGCGCAGTGCGCCGGCCGTATCGTAATAGCCGGCGCGGCCTTCGAGGCCGACCGATTCAGCCACGGTGATCTGCACGTGATCGATGTAGTTGGCGTTCCACAACGGCTCATAGAGCGCGTTGGCAAAGCGCAGCGCCATCAGGTTCTGCACCGTCTCCTTGCCGAGATAATGGTCGATGCGGAAGATCTGTTCTTCCTTGAAGGCACGGCCGATCGTGTCGTTGAGCTGCAGCGCCGAGGCGAGGTCGCGGCCGATCGGCTTCTCGACGACGATGCGGGTCGATTTGGTGATCAGCTTGTGGTCATGGATCTTCTGCGAGATATCGCCGAAGATGCCCGGAGCGACGGCGAGGTAGAAGGCGCGCACGCGATCCTTGCCTTCGTCGAGCAGCTTCTTCAGCTGATCCCAGCCGGCATCCGTGCGGGCGTCGACCGAGACGTAGTAGAGGCGGGCACAGAATTTCTCCACCTCCGCCTCGTCGTATTCACCCTTCTTCAGGTGCTCGTTCAGCGCGTCCTTGGCGAATTTGCGGTATTCCTCGTGCGTCAACGGGCTGCGCGAGGCGCCGATCACGCGGGTCGGTTCCGAAAACTGGCCTTCGATCTGGCGATGATACAGCGCGGGCAGAAGCTTGCGTTCGGCAAGGTCGCCGCTGCCGCCGAAGACGACATAATCAAAGGGCTCAACGGGAATGATTTGGCTGCTCATGAGCTTGTCTCTCAATCAGGCTGGTTGGCGGCCCTTTTAATCTAATCGATTTAAAAAAGCCAGTGTGCAGTGCAATGAATCTCTCAGGAACCGGTTTTAAAGCGAATTTCCGGAAGAGGAAATCCGCAATCGGACTAAAACTTGTCGCGAAGTGCAAACCACGACAAGGCGAGGAAAAGCAGCGGCGCCCGCATGCGGGMCCCGCCGGGAAAGGCGGGAATATCGAGCGATGTGAACAGGTCGAGATCGCCGGATTTTCCAAGCACCGTTTCCGCATAGAGCTTGCCACAGTAGTTTGACAGCATGACGCCATGACCGGAATAACCGCCGATCGAGATGACGCCGGGCATGACCTCGCGCACGAAAGGCTGGCGAGGCAGGGTGATACCGACGCTGCCGCCCCAGGCATGGGTGATCTCGATGTCCTTCAGATCAGGATAGATCTCGGCGATCTGCCGGCGGATGTGCTGCGAAATGTCCCGCGGATTGTCCGACGTATAGGCTTCACGCCCGCCGAACAGCAGGCGTCCGTCGCCGAATTTGCGGAAATAGCGCACGACGAAACGCGAATCGGCCACGGCCTCGCCCCCCGGCAGCACATCGGGATGCCCGTCGAGCGGCGCCGTGGCGCCGATGAAGGAGCGGATCGGCATGACATGGCTTGCCGTTACCGGCTCCAGATTGCCGATATAGCCGTTGCAGGCGATCAGCGCGCGCTCGGCGGTGATCGTCCCGCTTTCGGTTTCGATCGTCACCTTGCCGCCGCCCTGACGGATCGCCGTTGCCTTGGTCATCTCGAAGATTTCGGCACCGGCATTGGCAGCGACCCGCGCCAGCCCCACCAGCAGCTTCAGCGGATGGATGTGGCCGGTACCGACATCGCGCACGCCGCAATGGAAACGCTTCGAGCCGAGCCTCTCCTGCGTTTCCTTCTCGTCCATGAAGCGCAGATGCGGATAGTCGTAGCGGAAGGCGGCGATTTCGGCATTTTCGTAATAGGCGCGCTTGTAGCTCGCCTTGTGTGCGACGTTGAGCTGGCCGGGCACATAGTCGATCTCGATCTGATGCTCGCGGGCGAAATCGATGAGATGGCGTTTGGCCGCCTCGGCAAGATCGAACAGCGCCTTCGAGCGTTCGTAGCCGATCTTCTCCTCGAATTCTTCCGGCCACCATCGCTGGCCGGTGCCGAGTTGACCGCCATTGCGCCCGGACGCCCCGTCGCCGAAGCGGCAGGCCTCGATCAGCACCACTGAAACGCCTGCTTTGGCGAGATTATAGGCGGCCTGCAGGCCGGTGTAACCGCCGCCGACGATGGCGACGTCGCATGTTCTCGAGCCGTCGAGAGCGGCATAGGTGGGCCGCTCCCCGACCGTTGCCTGATACCAGGACAGCCCGGGCGCGATCGGGCTCTGCCATGTCTCCTGCGATGCCATGATAGTCCCTCACACGTTGAGCAGAAGGAATTCCCGCTCCCAAGGGCTGATCACCTGCATGAAGGTTTCGAACTCGCCGCGCTTGACGCCGGCATAAAGGCCGATGAACTGCTTGCCGAACATCTCCTCGAAGGCAGGTTCGTCCTCGAGCAGCGCCACGGCTTCCAGCAGGCCGCGCGGCAGGTCGATCGAGCCCTCATTGGCCGAATCCTCGGTCGGCGCCGTCGGCTCGATCTCGTTCATGATTCCGAGCAGGCCGGAGGCGAGCGAGGCGGCGAGTGCGAGATAGGGGTTGGCGTCCGAGCTCGGCAGCCGGTTTTCCACGCGCCGCGCTTGCGGATCGGAAACCGGCACGCGGAAAGCCGTCGTCCGGTTGTCGTAGCCCCAGGCATTGTTGACCGGGCAGGACATATCGGGCTGCAGGCGCCGGTAGGAATTCACGTAGGGTGCAAGCATCGCCATCGCGCTTGGCACGAATTTCTGCATGCCGCCGATGAAATGGAAAAATTCCTTCGAGGCCGATCCGTCGGCATTGGAGAAGATGTTCTTGCCCGTCTCGATATTGACCACCGACTGATGGATATGCATCGCCGAACCCGGCTGGCCCTGCATCGGCTTGGCCATGAAAGTCGCGTAGATGTCGTGCTTCAGCGCCGCCTCGCGGATCGTCCGCTTGAACAGGAACACCTGGTCGGCAAGTTCGATCGGATTGCCGTGGCGCAGGTTGATCTCGAGCTGCGCCGGTCCCTCTTCGTGGATCAGCGTATCGATCTCCAGCCCCTGCTTCTCCGAGAAATGATAGACGTCGTCGATCAACTCGTCGAACTCATTGATACCGGCGATCGAATAGCCCTGGCCGCCGAGGATCGAGCGACCGGACCGGCCTTTGGGCGGGTGTAGCGGATAGTCGGGATCGTCGTTCTTGGCGACCAGGTAGAATTCGATCTCAGGCGCCACGATCGGTTTCCAGCCGCGTTCGTGATAGAGGCTCATGATGCGCTTCAGCACGTTGCGCGGCGTATAGGGCACTTCGCCGCCGTCCGAATCGACGATGTCGCAGATCACCTGCGCCGTCGGGTCGGTTTCCCAGGGCACGACCGAAAGCGTCGAAAGGTCGGGCATCAGCTTCAGGTCGCTGTCGCGCGGCTCGTATCGGAAGCTCTCCGTCTCGTCTGGATATTCACCCGAAATTGTGTGCCGGTAGATCGCTGAAGGCAGCGCCAGCGACGTGTTCGAGGTGAATTTCGAGCTCGGCATCATTTTGCCGCGCGCAACGCCGGCAAGGTCCGGCGTGATGCATTCAATGTCTTCGATGCCCCTGTCCCTCAGCCACCGCGCTGCTTCCTTCCAGTTCGCAACGCCGCGCAGGGATCCGGGCTCCGGGGGAGTTTTCTTCGAGGCGGGTACGTTTCTGGCAGGCTTCAGCGTCGTCTTTTTTGGGGACATGACACACCGGTTTGCGTTGATCGTGGCGCCATCATAACCAGACTTCGCCAATTGGCGAGGGGTGGCAAACGTTGACTTTCGCCCTTTGATGGAAAAAGAAGACGTGATTTTGATCGGGGAAACGGGTTTGCAGCGCAAAAGCGACGTCATCGTCATCGGCGCCGGGGCGGCGGGCATGATGGCGGCCATCCGCGCGGGAAAACGCGGCCGCTCGGTCGTGGTCCTCGACCATGCCAGAGCGCCTGGCGAGAAGATCCGCATATCCGGCGGCGGCCGCTGCAATTTCACCAATATCCATGCCGGACCGAAGAATTTCCTCTCCGCCAACCCGCATTTCTGCAAGTCGGCGCTCGCCCGTTTCACGCCCGCCGATTTCATCGCCATGGTCGACCAGCATGGCATTGCCTGGCACGAGAAGACGCTCGGCCAGCTTTTCTGCGACGATAGCGCCAAAGACATCATCCGCATGCTGCTGGCTGAGATGCGCATGGCAGGCGCAGTACTGCATCTTGGCACCGAGATATCAGGTGTCGAGAAGACCGAAGCCGGCTTCCGGGTATCGACGAGCGAAGGCCATTATGAAGCATCATCGCTGATCGTCGCCGCCGGCGGCAAGTCGATCCCGAAGATGGGCGCCACCGGCTTTGCCTATCGCCTCGCTGAGCAGTTCGGCTTGCCCGTGCTCGAAACCCGACCCGGCCTCGTGCCGCTGACGCTCGATCCCGGCCTGCTCGAGAGCATCGCCCCGCTCGCCGGCATCGCCGCCCCAGCCGAAATTCGCCATAGCAGGACCGGCTTCCGCGAAGCGCTGCTGTTCACCCATCGCGGGCTGAGCGGCCCGGCCATCCTGCAGATTTCCTCCTATTGGCGCGAGGGTGACGAGATCGTGGTCGCCATCGAACCGGATATCGATATTGCGGCGCATTTGAAGACGGCAAGACAGCTCAATGGCCGCCAGTCGCCGCAGACAGCCCTTGGCGACATCCTGCCGAAGCGGCTGGCACAGTTTCTCGTTGAACGCGAAAAGATCTCCGGCAACATGGCCGACCTGCCTGACAAGGCGCTGCTGCGTCTTGCTGCCAGCGCCCAGAATTGGGCGGTCAAACCGTCCGGCTCGGAAGGTTATCGCACCGCCGAAGTGACGCTCGGCGGTATCGACACGGCAGCGCTCGATTCCCGCAGCATGGAAGCAAAAGCCGTGTCCGGCCTTTATTTCATCGGCGAGTGCGTCGACGTCACCGGCTGGCTCGGCGGCTATAATTTCCAATGGGCCTGGGCTTCCGGTTTTGCCGCGGGCGAATGGGCCTAGAGGTGAATGCACTTGGAAAAGCCGATTCAAGACTTTTTAATAGAGGTGCGCCATCCTGTCTCAATTGGCGGTTTGTAAGGTCGTTCCTAAATTAAGCTTTACCGGCAAGCCGATTTGTTGGATTGTTGTTGTGTCAGAGAGAAGTGAGGTTTCGACCATGAACAGAAACACACGACGCGCCCGCGCCATCGCAATTGCAGAGGCAAAGCCGAACGCCCGGATGGTCGCCCTGCGTTATCTTATGCTCGCCGCCGGCGCCACCGCCGCCGCCCTCACGCTGCTGCTCTCGCACTTCATCTGATCCCGTCCGCAGACCTGGAACGAATGTTGCGACATGCCAATTGTCGCACCGCGCCGTCGCGGCCCATAATTTGCAACTATTTCACTGCCTTGGCTTAACCCGCCATAACCGCTTATCCGAAAATTAATATCTAATCTGACACAATTGCTCGCGAATATTTGGGCATCTCCAAGTTGTTTGGACATGAACTGGCAATGACTGCCGCCTGGCCTCCGGGTTCCCCAATGTAATCAAGAATAGCTCGATGTGCACCCGGCTGGCGCCATGTGGCTGCCTGCGGGAGGAGTGGTGTATGAAAGGCCCGGAACGCCATGTTGATTGACAAGATTCTTTCCCGCTTCAGGATCAAGACGAAAGTCCTGATCTTCGTTCTGCCTTTCGTCGTCACCATTTCGGCGGTGGGCCTGACGGGCCTCTACGCTTCGGGACTTCTGCAGGGCCGCATGGAAATATCCAACAGCGTGCTGCAGTCGCTGAGCGGCTTCAAGGATCTCTATGGCTCGATGGATGATTTCCTGCGCGTCACCAGCCCTGAGGCGCGCGACAAGCTGCTCGCGGATCTGAAGGCCCAGCAAGGCGTGCTCGACCAGACGCTGAACCAGGTCGGTGAAGAGGCCGCCGGTCGCGACAGCCTTGCGGAGGCATCGCGCCGCACCAAGGACATTTCGGGCGTCGTCGACAAGCTCTGGGCGTTGCACGAGCAGGAGCAGGCATTGCATGAGCAGATCGACGCAGCGCAGAAGAGCGTGATCAGCACCCGCTTCACCGTGTCCTACCAGGCCGAGGAATTGCAGAGCACCGTCCAGAGCGACGAGAGCGCCGCCACCAGCACCCTACGCACGGCCGACCGCTTGCTGAAAGGCGGCGATTTTCTTGGCACCGTTGCCAGCGGCTTCAGCAAGCCGCAGACACCGCAGGACAAGATCGCCTTCATCAACGAACAGATGCCGGAGATCATCAAATCGCAGCGTCTGATCGCCATCTCGGTTCCGACCAATCAGAAGAATGTCATCGACGCGCTGGCTGCGACCATCGACGGCATCAAGACGATCGTCCAGACGCCCAATCCGACCGACGAGACCGCCACCGAACTCGGCCGTCTCGTTTCGCGCTTCCGCCAGACCTCGACCTATACGCAGCTGACCGCCACGCAGAAAATGCGTGACGCGACCCAGGAATTCGCCGCGCTCGACGGCCGGATTGCCCAGGCCAACTCGGTCTTGCAGGATACGAGGCGCCTGGAAAATTCCGTCTATTCGCTGCAGATCGTTCTTTCCGACTTTCTCGCCGACTCCAACAAGGAAAATCTCGTGCGTCTGCAGCAGCAGGCCGGCACGCTCGGCAAGGACATGCAGGTGCTGATCACCAGCGCCAAGGGCATGGGCTTTGCCGAAGGCATATCCGGCGCGATCCAGCCGGCGCTCGACATCATCTCCGGCGGCGGCTCGAAGATCGTCGATACGATCGGCGAGCGCGTCACCGCCTATGCCGCAGCCCGCCAGGAGCTCGACCAGATCTGGAAAAAGCTGACCGATTTCGCCGAACTGCAGAAGCAGACGGCTGGCACCGAGCGCACCCAGGCAAACAGCATCTCCGTCATGACCACCGGTCTCGGCATCCTGCTGTCGATCCTCGGCGGCATTGCCCTGGTGCTGACGCTGCAGCGCCCGATCAGCCATATCACCGCCGCCATGCGCGGCATCGCCGAAGGCGCGCTGGACACCAGCATCTCCGGCGAGCAGCGTCACGATGAAATCGGCGACATCGCCCGCGCACTCGGCATCTTCAAGGAAAACGCCATCTCGAAGATCCGCATCGAGGAGCAGAGCGACGAGGAACGCGCCGCCGCCGAACACGAGCGTCAGCGCAACGACGCCGAAAAGCGTGAGATGGATCGTCAGATCGAATTTGCGGTCAATGCGCTCGCCGCCGGCCTCGAACGCATGTCACAGGGTGATATCTCGACGACGATCGAAACGCCCTTCATCGGCCGTCTCGAACAGCTGCGCCAGGATTTCAACGGTTCGATGATGCGCCTGCAGGCGACGATGAGCCAGATCCGCGACAATGTCGAACTGATCCAGGGCAACGGCAACCAGATGGCCCAGTCGGCCGAGGACCTCTCCAAGCGCACCGAACAGCAGGCTGCCTCGCTCGAAGAGACCGCGGCTGCCGTCGATGAAATCACCGTCACGGTCCGTTCGTCGGCCGAACGCGCCAAGGATGCCGACCAGATCGTCCGTCAGGCCAAGCGCAGCGCCGATGATTCCGCCGTCGTGGTCAGCAATGCGATCGACGCAATGGGCCGCATCGAGGATGCCTCGCGCCAGATCGAGCAGATCATCGGCGTCATCGATGAGATCGCCTTCCAGACCAACCTCCTGGCGCTCAACGCCGGCATCGAGGCAGCGCGCGCCGGTGAAGCCGGCAAGGGCTTCGCGGTGGTTGCGATGGAGGTCCGCGAACTGGCCCAGCGCTCCGCCGCCGCGGCACAGGAGATCAAGGGGCTGATCAACAAGTCGACCAACGAGGTCAATTCCGGCTCGCAATTCGTGCAGGAGACCGGCACGGTGCTCGCCAAGATCAGCGCCCAGATCGTCACGATCAGCCAGCATGTCGAGATGATTGCCCGCGCCAGCCACGATCAGTCCAACGCGCTGCAGAGCGTCAATGCGACGGTCAACCAGATGGACCAGATGACGCAGCAGAACGCCGCCATGGTGGAGGAAACAACCGCCGCCAGCCGCGAGCTGGCCGACGAGGCCGATTCGCTGCGCCGGCTCATCCAGCAGTTCAAGATCGACGGCGAGGCAGCCGCCGCGCCGGTCTACCGCGCCGCCTGATCGTCGATCGATCCGTCTTCATGCGGACGGCCCCGGACTTTCCGGGGCCGTTTCTATTTATTCTGCAAAATAGCGCCGCGATTGAGAAGATTTGAACGATGGAAGAATAGGTCGAATGCCCGGCCGCCTATCACGCCGGGATCATCGGAAAACGCTTGCAAACCAGGCGATGAATATCTCCGACAGCCATGATTTGCGGAGAATCTTCCTTAACGCTTTTAGTCTAATTTAACCTTGGTTTATCTCCCGGGGGTCTCGATGCTGCGCCTTTTCTCTACGTCGATCGTACGCCAGATCGTTGCGATCACGCTGTTTCTGCTGGCCATCAGCACGGCCGCCATCGTCGGCGTGACCTATTACAATCTGAGCCATCAGGTCATGGACGGGGCCGTCTCCGACGCGAAGGACGCCGCCCGTGCGATGGCTGTCCTCTACGGTGCAGCTGATCAGGCTGCAAAGATCGAGCTGAAGGACAATCAGCTCTCCGCCGTCACCGAAGACGCCATTCCGGCCCTTGCCGATCATTCGCTGGTCGATCGCACCGCGCAGTCGATCGCCGGCGTTGCGACCATCTTCCAAAAGCAGGGCAGCGACTACGTCCGCATATCCACCAACGTCAAGAAGGAAAACGGCGACCGCGCCGTCGGCACCAAGCTGGTCGCCGAGCACCCGGCCCAGCCGGTTCTCGCCAGGGGTGAAGCCTATTATGGACCGGCGGAGCTTTTCGGCCGCAAGTTCATGACCGGTTATTTCCCGATCAAGAACGCCTCGAACGCCAATGTCGGCATTCTCTTCATCGGCATTCCGATGGAGGTCTATTACCAGCGTATGTATGAGCTGCAGATGCTGGTTCTCGGCGTCGGCGCCATCGTCATGCTCATCGTCGGCGTTCTCGCTTTCTATGCGATCCGCCTGTCGGTGAAGCCTTTGCAGGCGCTGACCGTGAGCGTGCACTCGATTTCCGCGGGCGATCTCGATGGCGCGATCCCCTGTATCGAAAAGAAGAACGAGTTCGGCGATATCGGCCGTGCTCTGGCGCTTTTCCGCGATAGCGCCCGCGCAAGGCGTGATCTGGAAACCCAGGCTGCCGAACAGCGCGCCTTGAGCGATGCCGAACGCGCCAGGAACGATGCCGACAAGCGCTCGCTCGACGGCCAGATCGACTTTGCCGTCAACCAGCTTGCTGCCGGCCTCGGGCGCCTGTCGCAGGGCGACGTCTCGCAGACGATCGGGACGCCTTTCGTCGGCCGGTTGGAGCAGTTGCGCGTCGATTTCAACGCTTCGCTTCTGCGGCTCCAGGATACGCTGTCCGGCATCCGCGACAGCGCCTCGAGCATCCAGCGCAACAGCGGCGCCGTCTCTGCCTCTGCCGGCGAACTTTCGAAACGCACCGAGGCGCAGGCGGCAAACCTCGAGGAGACCGCGGCCGCGGTGGAGGAGATCACCGTGACGGTTCGTTCTTCCGCCGAGCGTGCCCGGGAAGCCAACAATGTCGTGGCCGCGACCAAGAAGACCGCCGACAATTCCGGCGCCGTCGTCGGCGATGCCGTCTCCGCCATGGAGCGTATCGAACAGGCTTCGCAGCGCATCGAGCAAATCATCGAGGTGATCGACGACATCGCCTTCCAGACCAATCTTCTGGCGCTGAATGCCGGCATCGAGGCGGCGCGCGCCGGTGAGGCGGGCAAGGGTTTTGCCGTCGTCGCCCAGGAAGTCCGCGAACTCGCCCAGCGTTCGGCCGATGCGGCGCGCGAGATCAAGTCGCTGATCGAGACATCGAGCCGGGAAGTGACGGCAGGTTCCGAACTGGTCCAGAAGACCGGCAGCGTCCTTGCCTCGATCAGCCAGGAGATCATCGCGATCAGCGGTCATGTCGAGACCATCGCCACCGCCAGCCGCGATCAGTCGGCCGCGCTGCAGGAGGTCAACGGTTCGGTCAACGCCATGGATCAGATGACCCAGAAGAACGCATCGATGGTTGCCGAGACGACGCAGGCAAGCCGCCTGCTTGCCGGCGAGGCCGATACGCTGATGGCGCTGATCGAGCGGTTCCGCATCGTCGCAGAATCGGCACCGGCTCATCTCGGAGCAAGAAGAGTCGCCTGAACCGCGCAGCCGCAGCCGCTGCGGGATTGCGCCGCGGCCTTGCGGCGCCTTCCTAGATTGAGGTCGAGCAACGTCAGCCAGGCGATAAAGCCAATGAGGCTATTGTTTCCGAACTCGGCATAGAATCTGTCCTCTTCCGCCTTGCCGCCGCTTCGCTGGGGATAGTGCAGATAGCCGATAGTGCCTGCGATGGTGATCATGTCGATCATGGCAATGTCCTTTCCTATGTCAGACATCAGCTGATCTAGGCATCGAATTTCTCTTTATAAACGGGGAAAATCCCGCTATGTTTTTCATCGATGAAAAACGCGAGTTGGGATTCCTATCAACTTTTCCTGCAGGTCGCCCGGCTCGGCGGGCTGACGGGGGCAAGCACCGCAAGCGGGCTCAGTCCTGCGACCGTTGGCCGGCGCATGCTCGATCTCGAGCAGGAGATCGGCCGCGCATTGTTTTCGCGCAGCCAGACCGGATACCGTCTGACGCAGGATGGCCAGGCGCTGCTCGATCACCTTCAGGAGATGGAGGCCGCCGCCCGCAAGGTGGCGGCGTGGCGGCAATCCGGCGAGGGCGGCACGACCGTCAGGGTCGCCGCCGGCACCTGGCTCGCCTGGCTGCTGACGGAGAATTTCGCCGCAATCCGCATGCCGGGCGATGCCTTCGCCATTTCGCTCACCATCGGCGAGGCGCGGGCAAGCCTTGCCTATCGCGAGAGCGATATCGGTATTCGTGCCTTCGAGCCCGAGGAGGCCAATCTCGCCGCACGTCAGCTCGGGGAGGTGGCCTATGCCGTCTATATCAGGCGCAACGCCGCCGAGACCGACGAGCGCTGGATTGCAGTCGCCGAGGACGAGGCGATATCGGCCTATCTGCGCTGGCCGCACGCCCATGCCGCAACAGGGATCGTCGCCACGGTCAATCGGCCGCGTTCGCTGCCGGATCTGGTGCGCGCCGGCGCCGGCAAGACCGTGCTTCCCTGTTTCGTCGGCGATCTCCATCCCGAATTGCAGCGGCAGGGCGGCGAGTTGCCGGAATTGCGCCACCGGCAATGGATCGTCATGAATGCCGAGGACCGCCACCGCCCGGAGATCCGCACGGTCGCCGACCGCATGACCAAGCTCATCAGAAGTTATGCCGATCTCTTCGCCGGAAAACGACCGAGCCGCGGTTGAAGCGTGTCGCCCAGAACTGGGCAGCGGTTTTGGCGCCACGACATGCATAAGATAGAGACGTAAAGCGCCGCGCACCCGATAGGTCGCGCGGCGATGGAAGAAGCGGGCCGACATTCACCGGCCCGCCACCGGTCGGCTTTTCGTCAATGCCGATTGGTGACGACGACCGGAATCAGCAGGTCGCCCCAGTGGCCGTCGCCGCCATGATGGCGGGCCGAGCGCACCAGTTCGACCGAGACGCCGGCCTCGACCGCTTTCATGACCGATTGGTTCAGCCGATGCAGGTCGTTGGCGAGCATGCGGATCGTCGTCTGCTGATCCTCGCTCATGCTGCTTGCCTGCTCCTCGGCCCGTTCCCTGACGCGTGTGATGGATGCCATGATCTTCTCCTCCTCTTCGAGTTATTCCGCAGCCGGTTTGAACTGCGCATGTTCGGTCGAACCGTGCATCGCCGTGGTCGAAGACCGGCCGCCGGTGATGGCGAGCGACACGGCGTCGAAATAGCCGGTGCCGACCTCGCGTTGATGTTTGGTGGCGGTATAGCCATTGACCTCGGCGGCGAATTCCGCCTGCTGCAGCTCGGAATAGGCCGACATCTGCCGCTGCCGGTAGCCGCGCGCCAGTTCGTACATGCCGTAGTTCAGCTGGTGGAAGCCGGCGAGCGTGATGAACTGGAACTTGTAGCCCATCGCGCCGAGTTCGCGCTGGAACCGCGCAATCGTCGCCTCGTCGAGGTTCTTCTTCCAGTTGAAGGAAGGCGAGCAATTATAGGCGAGCAGCTTGCCGGGATGGACCTTGTGCACGCCTTCGGCAAAGCGCCGCGCCTGATCGAGGTCCGGCTTCGAGGTCTCGCACCAGATGAGATCGCAATGCGGCGCATAGGCGACGGCACGCGCGATGCAGGGCTCAATGCCGTTTCGCACCTGATAGAAACCTTCGACCGTGCGGCCGGCATCATAGTCGACGAAGGGCTGGTCGCGCTCGTCGATGTCCGACGTCAAGAGCTTTGCCGCCTCCGCGTCGGTGCGGGCGATGACGAGCGTCGCAACGCCCATGACGTCGGCGGCAAGCCGCGCGGCATCGAGATTGCGGATATGGGCGGCCGTCGGGATCAGCACCTTGCCGCCGAGATGGCCGCATTTCTTCTCCGAAGCGAGCTGGTCCTCGAAGTGAACGCCCGCGGCACCCGCCTCGATATAGGCCTTCATGATTTCGAAGGCATTGAGCGGTCCGCCGAAGCCTGCTTCCGCATCGGCAACGATCGGCGCGAACCAGGTCTCGACGGAAAGCCCCTGGGCTTCCGCGGTCTCGATCTGATCGGCGCGCTGCAGTGTGCGGTTGATGCGTTTGGCCAGTTCCGGACCGGCATTGGCCGGATAGAGCGACTGGTCGGGATACATCGCCGATGCCGTATTGGCGTCGGCCGCCACCTGCCAGCCGGAGAGATAGATCGCCTTCAGTCCGGCGCGCACCATCTGCATGGCCTGGTTGCCGGAAAGTGCGCCGAGCGCATTGACGAAATCCTCCTGGTGGATGAGCCGCCACAACCGGTCCGCCCCCATTTCGGCCAGCGTATGGCGCAGCGCCACCGAGCCTCTGAGCCGCTGCACGTCCTCGGCCGAGTACGGTCTCTCGATGCCATCGAAGCGGCGTGCTGATGCGTTTGGAACAAGGTTGTAAAAATCCGTCATGCTGCTCTCCTCACTAAAAAGCCCGACAAAGGTGCTGCATGACAAGATTGACAATATCAGCCGTTATGGCCAGAAAAACCTTTGATTTCCTGCTCGGAAAGAGGTTAAGATGACGAGGATTGACAGAGCGGCGCTGTGAATTTGTAAAATTTTGTAAATACAGCGCTCCTTGCCTGTCAAAGGGTGTAACATGGCGGAACGAAAGATATTCGCAGGCCCGAAAGTCAGGCGCATCCGCAATGCGCTGGCGCTGACGCAGACCGCCATGGCCGAGGCGCTTGAAATATCGCCGTCCTACCTGAACCTGATCGAGCGCAACCAGCGGCCGCTGACGGTGCAGCTCCTTCTCAAGCTTGCAAGCGTCTATAGGGTCGATCTGGAGGAGTTGCGGGGGCAGACCGGCGGCAGTCTCGACCAGCTCAAGGAGATCTTTGCCGATCCGCTGCTGTCGGGCGAGTTGCCGGGTGATCAGGAATTGGTGGAGGTGGCCGAGGCAGCACCCAATGCCGCGAGCGGCATGATCAAGCTCTACCGCGCCTATCGCGAGCAGGCGGCAAGGCTGTCCGATCTGACGGCGCTGATGGCCGCCGAAGGGCATGCGCCGGTCGCCGCCGGCCGGTTGCCGCTGGACGAGGTGCGCGAGGCGCTGGAACGCAGGTCTGGTTATTTCGGACGGATCGAGACGGCGGCGGAAGCCTTTGCCTCAACGCTGCCCTGGGGTGTCGATCTTGCCGCCGGGCTGAAGGATTGGCTGCGCTCCGAGCGCGGCATCGCGGTGCGTGTCCTGCCCGTCCATGTGATGCCGGATCTGCGCCGCCGTTTCGATCGCCATTCGATGCGGCTTTTCATCTCGGAGCGCCTGTCACAGGCCGACCGTGCGCATGAGATATCAATCGAGGCTGCGACTCTCGCTTTGCTGCCGGCAATCGATGCCGAGCTCGACGATCTCTCGCTCTCCTCCGCCGAGGCACGCCGCATCGCCCGCTTCGAGCTTGCTCGCATCGCCGCGCTGGCGCTCGCAATGCCCTATGAAGCCTTTCTGTCAGCGGCCAAGGCAACGCGCTACGATATCGATATTCTGCGTGCACGCTTCGGCGTCTCCTTCGGCCACGCCGCCGCGCGCCTTGCCATGCTGCAGCGCCCGGGCGCGGCCGCCATCCCTTTCTTCCTGATCGAGATCGATGCCGCGGGCCACCGGCTACGCAGGGCAGGCGCCCAGGGCTTTCCGCAGGCCCGTTTCGGCGGCGGCTGTCCGAAGCTCAATATCCACGCCGCTTTCCTGCAGCCGGGCCAGATCCTCGCCGAAACGGTGGTCATGCCCGACGGCGCATCCTTCCTGACGGTCGCCCGCACCCTGGAGGGACCGAGCGTCGAATTCGGCGAAAGGGTCAGGCGCACCGCGATCCTGATCGGCTGCGACGCTGCCCTTGGCGAGGGTGTGGTCTATGGGCAGGCGATGGCGCTTGATCCGGTCGCGATCGGTCCGGCCTGTCGGCTTTGCGAGCGGCGCGGCTGCCTTTCCCGGGCCGAGCCGCCGGTGACGAGACCGCTCGGGCTCGATGAGATGGTGGCCGGGCTCAGCGCCTTCGATTTCCAGTGATTGTGAAATCATTGAGGGCGCAGGATTTTGCGCTTGTGGGCTGTGAAATTCCTTCTTAGTCTGCGTGGAAAACCAGAGGGAAAAGATGTCCGGGGGTGCGGAATCTTTGAACAAACAGGAGAAGTCATGAGGTCAACCATCCTATGCGTGACGGCCGCCGCCGTTACCGCACTCCTTACTGCCGTGCCGGCCTTTGCGCAGGAGCGTGTGGTCAACGTCTACAACTGGTCGGATTATATCGACAGTTCCATCCTCGAGGATTTCACCAAGGAAACCGGGATCAAGGTCGTCTACGACACCTTCGATTCCAACGAGACGCTGGAAACCAAGCTCTTGGCCGGCGGTTCGGGTTATGACGTTGTCGTCCCCACGGTATCCTTCATGCAGCGCCAGATCGCCGCCGGCGTCTACCAGAAGCTCGACAAGTCGAAGTTGCCGAACCTGGTCAACATGTGGGACGTCATCATGAAGGGCGTGGCGTCCTTCGACCCCGGCAATGAATACAGCGTCGACTACATGTGGGGCACGACGGGCATCGGCTACAATGTCGACAAGGTCAAGGCTGCCCTCGGCACCGACGAAAAGCCCAATTGGGACGCGTTGTTCGATCCGGCGAAAGCAGCGAAGCTCAAGGATTGCGGCATCTATATGCTGGATTCCCCGACTGATGTCGTGCCCTCGGTGCTCGCCTATCTCGGGCTCAATCCGAACAGCACCGATCCCGCCGATCTCAAGAAGGCCCAGGAAGTCCTCACGGCTGTTCGTCCCTTCGTCCGCAAGTTCCACTCTTCCGAATATATCAGCGCGCTGGCGAACGGCGATATCTGCATCGCGCTCGGTTATTCCGGTGACATGTTCCAGGCCCGCGACCGTGCCGCGGAAGCCAATGCCGGCGTAAAGGTCGACTATTCGGTGCCGTCGCAGGGCGCCCAGATCTTCTTCGACGTCTTTGGCATTCCGAAGGATGCGCCGCACGTGGCCGAAGCCCATGAATTCATCAACTACATGATGAAGCCGGAAGTGATCGCCAAGGCCTCGAACTTCGTCTTCTACGCCAACGGCAACAAGGCGTCGCAGCAGTTCCTTGACAAGGAGGTCCTCGACGATACGGCGATCTATCCGACGCCGGAAGTGATGGCGAAACTCTTTACCGTTCCGCCGCTCGATCCGAAGACCCAGCGGATCGTGACGCGGCTATGGACCACCGTGGTCACCGGCCAATGATTTGATAGTGGCCCGGACGGAAACGTCCGGGCCTTTTTTTGACGATTCCGGTCGGGTGAAGCCGGGAACAAAAGCCGAGAACAAAAGAAAATAATGTATTTTCGGGGAACAATATGAAGTCTCTAGGCAATATTCGCCGCTCTTTCGCACCTTGGACCGATCCCTCCGCCAAGCCCTTTATTTCAATCAAGAACGTCACCAAGCGTTTCGGCGATTTCACTGCCGTCGATAACCTGTCGCTCGATATCTATCACCGTGAATTCTTCGCGCTGCTCGGCGCCTCCGGCTGCGGCAAGTCGACGCTTCTGCGCATGCTCGCCGGTTTCGAGCAGCCGACCTCGGGCGAAATCGTGCTCGACGGCACCGACATGGCCGGCACGCCGCCCTATCGGCGCCCCGTCAACATGATGTTCCAGTCCTATGCGCTTTTCCCGCACATGACGGTCGAGAAGAACATCGCCTTCGGCCTGAGACAGGACGGCATGGCAAAGGACGAGATGACTGACCGCGTCTTGCAGATGCTGAAACTCGTCAAGCTGGAACAGTTTGCCTCCCGCAAGCCGAACCAGCTTTCCGGCGGCCAGCGCCAGCGTGTGGCGCTGGCCCGATCGCTCGCCAAGCGCCCCAAGGTGCTGCTGCTCGACGAACCGCTCGGCGCGCTCGACAAGAAGCTGCGCGAGGAAACTCAGTTCGAGCTGATGGACCTGCAGCAGAACCTCGGCCTCACCTTCGTCGTCGTCACCCACGACCAGGAAGAGGCGATGACCATGGCCGACCGTATCGCCGTCATGAGCCACGGCAAGGTCGTGCAGGTGGCGACCCCGGCCGAGATCTACGAGGCGCCGAATTGCCGTTTCGTCGCGGATTTCATCGGCGACGTGAACATCTTCGATGGCAAGGTCGCCTCATCGGGCAACGGCACCGTCGAGATATCAGTCGATAGCGGCTTCAGCGTGCGTGTCGCCGCCGCCGAGACACCCTCGGCAGGCAGCGCCGTCGGCTTCGCCATCCGGCCGGAAAAGATGCGGGTCGGGCGCACGCCTCCCGCCAACGCTTCGGTCAACGCTGCCAAGGGCGAACTCTGGGATATCGCCTATCTCGGCGACATGACCGTCTTCCATGTGAAATTGCAGAGCGGCAAGGTCGTCAAGGCCTCCTCCCTCAACGCGCAGCGCTCCGTCGACGACCCCTTCACCTATGATCAGGACGTCTGGGTCTCCTTCGACGAAAACGCCGGCGTGTTGCTGAAGGATTAACATCATGGGCAAGTTCACGTCCGGCCTCTACAATCGCCTCGTCATCGTCATCCCTTACGCTTGGCTGCTGCTCTTCTTCCTGGCGCCCTTTTTCATCGTCTTCCGCATTTCGATGTCGACGACGGCGATCGCCATGCCGCCCTATGAGCCCGTCTTCACCTTCGCCGACGGCTGGGCTGGCCTCTTAAGCAAGCTCAGTGAACTCTCCTTCGACAATTACACCTACCTCACCGACGACCCGCTCTATTTCAATGCCTATGTGTCGAGCGTGGTGATCGCCGCGATCTCAACCTTCCTGACGCTGCTGATCGCCTATCCGATCGCCTACGGCATGGCGCAGGCGCCGCGTGGCCTGCGCCCGACGCTGGTGATGCTGGTGATCCTGCCCTTCTGGACGAGCTTTCTGATCCGCGTTTACGCCTGGATCGCCATCCTGAAGCCGGAGGGCCTGTTCAACCAGCTGCTGCTGTCGCTGCACCTCATCGACACGCCGCTGATCATCCTCAACACCAATACCGCCGTCTATATCGGCATCGTCTATTCCTATCTGCCCTTCATGGTGCTGCCGCTTTATTCGGCGCTCGAGAAGATGGACGGCACGCTGATCGAGGCCGCGCAGGATCTCGGCTGCCCGCCGATCACCGCCTTCTGGCGCGTCACCTTCCCGCTGTCGATCCCCGGCGTGGTGGCCGGCTGCATGCTGGTCTTCATCCCGGCCGTCGGCGAATTCGTCATTCCCGATCTGCTCGGCGGGTCGCAGACGCTGATGATCGGCAAGACGCTGTGGAACGAGTTCAATTCCAACCGCGACTGGCCGGTCTCCTCGGCGGTGGCGACCATCCTGTTGCTGATCCTGGTCATCCCGATCGTCTTCTTCCAGAATGTCCAGGCTAAAGCCGAAGAGCGGGGGAAATAAGCCATGTTGAAATGGACCCGCTTCAACATCCTCTCCGTCACCCTCGGCTTCGCCTTCCTCTATCTGCCGATCGTGCTTCTCGTCATTTTCTCCTTCAACGAATCCAAGCTCGTGACCGTCTGGGGAGGCTTCTCGACGAAATGGTATGTCTCGTTGATGAGCAATCAGGCCTTGCTTGACGCTGCCTGGGTAACGCTGCGCGTCGGGCTGCTGTCGGCAACCTTGGCAACCATCCTCGGCACGATGGCGGCGCTGACATTGGTGCGCTACACCCGCTTTCGCGGTCGCATGCTGTTTTCGGGCATGGTCTATGCCCCCCTCGTCATGCCGGAGGTCATCACCGGCCTGTCATTGCTGCTGCTCTTCGTCGCGATCGGTCTCGACCGCGGCTTCTGGACGATCACGCTTGCGCATACGACGCTGACCATGTGCTTCGTTGCCGTCGTCGTGCAGTCGCGCCTGCTGAGTTTCGATCATTCGATCGAGGAAGCGGCCCAGGATCTCGGCGCGCCGCCGGTGCGCACTTTCTTCGAAATCACCCTGCCGATCATCGCGCCCGCCGTCGCCTCCGGCTGGATCCTTGCCTTCACCCTGTCGCTCGACGATCTGGTGATTGCGAGCTTCACGTCGGGACCTGGCGCCACCACGCTGCCGATGAGGATTTATAGCCAGGTGCGCCTCGGCGTGACGCCCGAGATCAACGCGGTGTGCACGATCCTGATCGGCATCGTGGCGGTTGGCGTCATCTGCGCCTCGATCATCACCAAGCGCCGCGAAACGCAGCGCCAGAGGGACGAGCGCGCCGCCGCGGCCGGCGCGTGAGGTCTAAAGCGCGTGCTCCTCGCGCTTTATGTCTCTATTTTACGCATGTCGTTATCGCAAAACCGCTGCACACTTTTGCGCGACGTGCTTCATTGCGCGTGAGGTGTATTGCCGAAAAGCGGAACCGGCGAGATCACCGGGTTCGGCCATGAACCGCCGATGAAGAACGGCAGAAGCGGCAGCTCCGCGGCCTTGGCCGGATCGGTTGCCTCCAGCGATCCGGAAAGCGCCAGCCCGTTCGACTGATAGGTGATGACGCCGGAAAGCGTCAGTGTCTGCGTGGCGCCGGCGATATGGGCGTCGTGCATCTCGGCGGTGCCGTTGGCGAAATCGGCCTGAAGGTTCAGCTGGTTGAAGGCGAAGGCGCCGCCTGCTGCCGCGCTCAGCGGAAAGAACGGCTTGTCGGCCGCCTGCGTCCGGAGTGCAGCGGCATCGATGCCGGGAATCGTGCCTTCGCCCGTCCAGAAGTGCAGCTTGCCGGTGACGTCGGCAAGACCGGTCGTCCAGATCGCCTTTGGCGACTGCAGGTCGAGATCGAGCGATCCTGTTGCTAGCGGCAGCGGACCCTTCAGCGCGAGGCGCTCGGCAAGGGCTGCGAAGTCGGCATTGCGGATCGACAGCTGCAGCTTGCCGCCGCCGTCGAAGTCGCGCTGCGTCGCTTCCAGATGTGCCGTCATCTCGCCGCCTTCGAACTGGCTGTCGCCAATATCGAATTTCGCCTCGCCACCGGCAACGATCATGCTGGCGCCAACGTCGGAAAGCTCGAAGAGCCCCATCTGGGCGCGCCGCGCCGAAAGCCTGACGTCGACATCGAGCGCCTGCAGCGGCCCGCCTATGCCGGCGGAGATTTCCTCTGCCTCGCCGGCGGCGAGCCTCAGCGCGAAGGCGTCGAGGAAAGGCTTGAGGTTCATCTGGTCGAAGGCGAGCGTGCCGCCGATTTTCGGCCGTTTGCCGGGTTGAGTGAAAAGGTCCATCACCCCGGTGGCGCTCGCTTCGTTCAACGAGAGACTGAGATTGTTAAAGCGCAGCCCGTTGCCCGACGACATGATGTCAGATTCCAGCGAAGCGCTCTTCAGCGTTGCGATACCGGGGATCGACTTGCCCGACCATGTCAGCAGCGCCGGCACATCGGGAATGCTGGCGGTGATATTGCCGGAAAGGGCCGAAAGGCTGGCGATGCTGGCAATCCCCTGAAAGTGCGCCGTCAAAAGGTTTGATGTGAGCGACGTCCGTGTCTCGGCATTCCTGCCGGCAAAGGCGAGCAGCGGCTGGCGTGAGGCGAAATCGACCTTCAGATCCTCGCCGTTGATGCGGGCGATGACGACCGCCGAGATCGCGCCGGAAAGTCTCGGCCAGGCAATATCTGCGGTGACGCTGCCGAAATGATAGGCCTTGGCGGTCTTGACGTCGGTGACCACAAGCGTGCCGTCCTCGACGGTCACTGCGCCGATCTCGGCATCGAGATCAGGATCGAGCACCTCGGCTCCGTTTTCGTAGCGTACGCCACTGATCGCACGTGCGAGCAGGCCGGCATAACTCCAGTCGATCAGGCCTTTCTCGTCGCGCGTCAGCGCCAGGTTGGGGCGCACCAAATGGAATTCGTGGAAGCTAGTCCGGCCTCGCAACGCATCGATGAGGCTGAAATCGGCCGACAGGCTTTCAATGCTGCCGAGCAGCTTGTCGCCACTTTCGCGCGGCTGGCGGATGGTGATCTGGTTCAGCGTAATGCGCGGTGTCGGCCAGAATTCGAGAACAGGACTACCCTTGATCTCGGCATGGTAGCCGGTCCATTTCGACAGTGCGTCCTCGATGCCGGAGCGCACGAAGCCGGTCGAAATGAGATAGGGCGCGGCAACCCTGAGCGCCACGAAAAGCGCCAGCGCGATCAGCAGGAATACCGTCGACAGGCGGGCGAAGGCCGGAAGCCAGCGCGAAACGGGTCCGATCTTCCTGCGCCACCTGCGATGTCTTGACGTGCTCATGATCTCCGCCGGCAAATTCAGCCGGTCATCCCGTTATGCGCTGATTTCGCCGGATATAGGAAATATCAGGCATATGCAAATCCCTACAGCGCCGCGCGTCTTTTCAGACCCGCAAAGGACGCTGTAGCACTTTCAATTAAATAGTTGGAGCATGATGTCGTCCGAAAATCGCTCACACTTTTCGACATCATACTCTAGGCGTCGGATCGCGTCGGTTCCACGCTTTATAATGCAATGCAGCATGATATAAGGACGGCATTGGGGAGGAGGATTGAATGCAGGATAACAGACCACTTTGGGTGCCCTCGGAGGATGCCATTGCAAAGAGCCCGATCCATGCCTTCATGGAGCGCTGCAATGCCGACTTCGGGCTTTCTCTTTCGGGCTTTGAGGATCTGCATGCATGGTCGGTGGCCGAGCGGGAGAACTTCTGGTCGACCGTCTGGGATTTTTGCGGCGTGCAGGGGGAGCGTGGCGCAGAGGTGCTTGCCAATGGCGACCGCATGCTGGAAGCCCGCTTCTTTCCCGATGCGACGCTGAACTTCGCCGAGAACCTGCTGTCTGGCCGCGGTGAGGGCGATGCGATCATCTTCCGCGGCGAGGACAAGGCCGAGGACCGCTGGTCGTGGGACCGGCTGCGCGCGCTGGTCTCGAAGCTGCAGCAGGCCTTTGTAGCACGCGGCATCGGCAAGGGCGACCGCGTCGCCGCGATGATGCCGAACATGCCGGAGACCGTCGCCGCCATGCTCGCCGCCGCCTCGGTCGGCGCCATCTGGTCGTCGTGTTCGCCTGATTTCGGCGAGCAGGGTGTGCTCGACCGCTTCGGCCAGATTGAGCCAAGGCTCTTCATCGCCTGCGATGCCTATTGGTATTCCGGCAAGCTGCAGGATGTCGGCGCCAAGGTCGCGGCGGTCGCAAAAAGCCTGGATGTCCCAACGATCATCGTCCATTACGCCGGCGATGCCGAGGCGGTGGCGCTCAAGACCCCGGGGGCTTTAACGCTCGAAGCCTTTGTCGCGCCTTACGAGGCAAGGGAGGTCGAGTTCACACGGCTCGGTTTTTCGCACCCGCTTTACATCCTCTTTTCATCAGGCACCACGGGCGTGCCGAAATGCATCGTGCATTCGGCCGGCGGCACGCTGCTGCAGCACCTCAAGGAGCAGCGGCTGCATTGCGGCCTGGAGGCCGGCGAGAAGCTGTTTTACTTCACCACTTGCGGCTGGATGATGTGGAACTGGCTGGTCAGCGGCCTTGCCAGCGGCGCAACGCTCTGCCTGTTCGACGGCTCGCCCTTCGCACCCGACGGCAACGTGTTGTTCGACTATGCCGAGGCCGAAAAATTCGCCATCTTCGGCACCTCGGCGAAATATATCGATGCGGTGCGCAAGGGCGGGCTGACGCCGCGTGTGAGCCACGATCTCTCCAGCCTCCGGCTGATGACCTCGACCGGCTCGCCGCTGTCGCCGGAGGGGTTCACCTTCGTCTATGAGRGCATCAAGAAGGATGTACAGCTCGCTTCGATCTCAGGCGGCACCGATATCGTTTCCTGCTTCGTGCTCGGCAATCCGCTGCAGCCGGTCTGGCGCGGCGAGATCCAGGGAGCCGGCCTCGGCCTTGCGGTCGACGTCTGGAACGATGATGGCAAACCGGTGCGAGGGGAGAAGGGTGAACTCGTCTGCACCAAGGCCTTCCCGTCGATGCCGGTGATGTTCTGGAACGATCCCGATGGCGCCAAATATCGCGCCGCCTATTTCGACCGGTTCGACAATGTCTGGTGCCACGGCGATTTCGCCGAATGGACGGAGCATGGCGGCCTTGTCATCCACGGCCGATCGGATGCGACGCTCAATCCCGGCGGCGTGCGCATCGGCACGGCCGAGATCTACAATCAGGTAGAGCAGATGGAGGAGGTGGCCGAGGCGCTGTGCATCGGCCAGGAGTGGGACGACGACGTGCGTGTCATCCTCTTCGTTCGCCTTGCCCCCGATGTGACGCTGACGGAGGATCTCGTCAAGGCGATCAAGACGCGTGTTCGCACCGGCGCCTCGCCGCGGCACGTGCCGGCGAAGATCATCGCGGTTGCCGACATTCCCCGAACCAAATCCGGCAAGATCGTCGAGCTTGCCGTGCGGGAGGTCGTTCACGGCCGGCCGGTGAAGAACCAGGAAGCGCTTGCCAATCCTGAGGCGCTGCGGCTCTTCGCCGGGTTAAGCGAATTGAGGGATTGACTGCGATCGGAGATTACAAGCTTTCACCCTTTATCAATGTCCTGTCATGGAAACCTTTCGTTAAGAAAGGTTTGTCAAATGTGAAGCTATCTTGGGGGCCGCACATGAACGAGGCGGCCTGAGGCCTTCTGGCCTCCGAAACATGACGTTGATTCACCAAGCTCTTGTTGAACAGCACCAAATTCAAGGCAGCCTCTGGCTGCCTTTTCTTTATGGCGCTTACACCGCAGCGTGTCTCATTATGCGCGCAAAGGACGCTGTAACACTTTTTGAATCGACGCACGGTGCTTTAGCCGGCCAGCACGCGCTGTGACGGGAAGGTGATTTCGACGAGCGTGCCCTCGTTCGGCGCCGAATTGATCGAGAATGTCGCCCGGTTGGCATCGACCATCGCCTTGGTCAGCGGCAGGCCGAGCCCGGTGCCGTCGCCGCGATGACGCGATTGGGTCGAGGAGACCTGCCGGAACGGCTTCATCGCCTGGTCGAGTTCGCTTCGCGTCATGCCGATGCCGGTATCGCGAACCCTGAGGACGACGCTGCCATTCGCTTCATAAGACGTGGAAACGACGATCTGCCCGCCTGATGGGGTGAAGCGGATGGCGTTCGACAGGATGTTCAGGGCGATTTGCTTGATCGAGCGCAGATCGGCCACGACCTCGGGTACTGCCTGCGACAGGGCCGTGCGGATGATGACGCGCTGGCCGTTCGCCTGCGGCTGTACCAGCGCCACGGCCTCGGAGACTGCCTCGTTGAGGCCGACAGCGGCGAAGTCGAGGTCCATTTCGCCCGCTTCGATCTTCGAAATGTCGAGCAGGTCGTTGACGATGTCGAGCACGTGCCGGCCGGAGCGGCCGATGTCGTTGGCATATTCGATGTAACGGGGATGGCCGATCGGCCCGAAACGCTCGCCCGCCATCATGTCGGAAAAGCCGATGATGGCGTTGAGCGGTGTGCGGATCTCATGGCTGACACGGGCGAGGAAATCGGTCTTGTGAGCGTTGGCGGTTTCGGCCGCACCCTTGGCGTTGCGCAGTTCGTCCTCGGTGCGCTTCCACTGGGTGATATCGCGGATCACCGCGCAATAGCCATTGGAGGAGGTGAGTTGGCCCATCGTCATGAACAGTGGCACGAAGCCGCCGGCGGCCTCGCGGCCGATCACTTCGCGCCCGTCGTTCAACACACTTGCCACGCCATGGCCGGAGAGGCCGTTCAGATAGTCCATGACCGCCTTCTGGCTCTCATGGGCAAACAGCATGACGAAGGGTTTGCCGCGCGTCTCCTGCTCGTCGTAGTTGAAAAGCGCGCTGGCCGAGCGGTTCATCGAGCGGATGTCACCCTCCGTGCCGATGACGACGACGCCGTCGGTCGCAGTTTCCAGGATCGAGCGCAATTCTTCCACTTCGACCTGAAGTTTGGCGACCTTTTCGACCATCCGCTCGGGGCGGCCTTCGGAACGACCCTCGGAACGGCTTGCTTCGCCACGGCCATCGTCCTTGCCTTCCACCGGCATCAGCGCCAGCATCAGGGCGTTGGCATCTTCCCAGCGCACCGATTGCAGCCGCGCGGTTACCGGCGCCAGAGTATCATCAGCCTTGACGAGCATCATGGTGCTGGAACCGGTGGCCCTCTCCTCGAGTTCGCGGCGCTGCAGCAGGGCTTCGATGCCACCCACCTCACGCAATGCCTCGAGCGAATTGTAGCCGGTCAGCCGCATGAATTCCGGATTGGCGTGGAGCAGCGCATCGCCGACATGGATGAGCACGGCAACAGGCAGTAGGTCGACCGTTCCGATCGACAGCCCGTCCGTCATCTTGACGCGCGGCGGGATGAAGCTGGTGAGAACCTCGATCTGGCTGACCGTCTCCTCCAGCCCTTCCGTCGCCTCGTCCTCGGCGATGACAGCCGGTTCTTCGGTGGCGCCGTCGTCTTCGCGCTGCGCCTCGACGGCATTCTCGAAGATCGCCTCCTGCGGCGCGATCTCCTCGATCGACGGTATTTCCGCCTTGTCGGCGGTGGGAGTTTCGGCCTCGAACTCTTCGGGTCCGGAGGCCTCTTCGAAGCCCGCCGTTTCCGTGACGGCGGGTTCCGCCGGCGCCGCGGCGCTGGGTTCCATCGGCGCCGGGGCGACAGGCTCTTCCTTGCGGGTGCCGAAGGCTTCGAGACGTTTGGCGATCTCGCGGAAATTGGCGTGTTCGGCAGCCGTCAGTCCAGCGCCGCTGTTGTGGAGCTGAACGATCTTGTCGGAGAAACGGCGATTGGGCGTTTCCGAAATCCGAAGCGCCGGCGGCTCGTCCGAAAACTCCGCCGCTGGCTCGGTGGCAGACACGTCGCCGGCTTGTGCGCTGCCTTCCGTTTTTTCCGCAGCACTTTCCGGGGCAGATGCCTCGCCGGTCGCCTGCTCGGTGGCAATCTCTTCCGGCGCTGGCTCTGTCAGCGGCTCGCTTGTCATAAGCGCCCGGTCCTCGATCCCGTCCGTCAGGGCGGGCTCGATCGGGGCCTCTTCAGGCTCTGCCTCGGCTTCGTGTGCCACCTCGGCAATGGCCTCGGCGGGCGGGCCGAGGCTCGCTGCATCATGGCCAATGCCGTCCGGGCCGAGTGTCAGGCCGAGCGCCAGCGGATCTTCCTGCGCATCGGAAAGCCGGACGACGCCAAAGCCGCGGAAACCATCGAAGTCGCGGTTGCGGGTATAGGTTGGCAGCGCCGCCAGATCGACCGGAACGACGAGGCTGGTGCCTTCGACCGGCCAGAGGATCGTCTTGCCCGACCATGTGTCGCGGCGGGCGAGCGCCTCGGAAAGCTTGCCGTCAGGATCGAGATTGAAGAGGGCGGCGACGTCGCCGAAGGCAGAGCCGATAATGTCGGACGCATGYGGACCGACGGCTTGGGCAAATTCGTGGCTGACCTCATTGAACCGGCCTTCGGCGTCGATCTTCCAGACGAAGCGCGTGGCGCGGCTATTCGGCCTGAAGACGAAGCCGGGCTCAGCCGCAAGCTCAACGGCAGGGGGCGCGTCGGGGACCATAGGCGTTGCGATGACGGGTTCTTCATGGACCGCTTCCGGCGTGTCTTCGATAGGCGTTTCGCTGGTGTCGACAGGCGCTTCCGCCGGCGCCGCTGTTTCCACCGTCTCCGCAACGGAGGCCAAGTTGTCCTCGATGACCGCGGCAGGCTCCTGGGCCTCATCCGCGCCACCGTCGATCACGCCGCCGTCGCTATCGGGCTCCGCATGTCCGGCAGTTTGCGTCTCTTCAACCGCCTCGTCTGTGGATGCCGCCGCAGTCTCCGTCGGCTGTTCGCTTTCCCCGGCGATCTCCTCGAGCGTCTCCTCGACCTCTTCGATCCCCGAGACCGCGTCGATGATCTCGATGAAGCCTGCGGTGGCAAGAGGCTCGTCCCGAAGCGCTTCGGCAGACGGCGCGCTTTCTTCCTGTGCCGGCGCATCGACCGGGTCGAGCGCGGGCGTATCGATCGGGTCGATATGATCGATCGCGGTCTCCACAGCAAAGAGCAGATTGAGCGCCGGATCGTCGCTGAGTTTGCCGACCGCGGCCGGAAGATTGCCTCTGGCGGTGGCGACGGGACGCTTCACCAACCGGTCGGGATGTGCGCCGGCAAGGTTGATCAAGGTCTTTGCCGTCTGCTCGGAGATCCCGAGCGAGACAAAGCCCGGCGAAGCCGCGATCACCTCGCCATTGGCGCCGATCACCGCCATATGCGTATCGGGATCATCAAGTCCCTGCAGCATCTGGGCCGCCGATGCGCCTGACGCGAGCGGCTTTGCCGAGACCGGCACCGAAAACAGGATGGCCTTTTCGCCCTGGGAAAGGCGGATCAGTTCGGCAGCCGCCTGTACCTGTGCACGCTGAAAGCCCTTGGCAACGCGGATCATCAGGCTGCGGCTGTCGCCGATATCGGTGAGCTGGCGCGCCGCCGTTTCCAATTGGCGGAAGGTTATGTCGGCGCGGTCGACGCCCTGATCGAGCAGATCATAGACCGCCGAATGGCCGAAAAGCTCCGCACCCGCACCGTTCGCCCAGAGCAGACGGGCAAGATCGGCCGAAAGCAGCACCATGGCCTCGCCGCGTGAAAAGCGTTCCCGCACCCGTGCATGCACGGCGATGTCGATGAACGGATATYGGACTGCGGGCATGTTCGAACCTTGTCGCTGTCGGCCTTCTTAAATTAACGGCTTATTAATAACTGCGGGGCGCATGCCGGTCCAGCAGAGGAGGGGGTTTTCGGCCGGAAAGGTTAACGTCTTGTGCATTGCACAATAATTGTTGCAATGCACAATGAAATGTCTTATATAAGCATCATCCAACTAATGCAGGCAGCGGCTGCCTCAACCCAAAGGATGCGACCCATGGCTACCATAAAGACCGACGACGTTTTTTCAATTGCTTCTTTCGACCCGTCGAAGTTCACCGAATCTTTCCGTGAGTTCGCCGAAAAGGGCGCTCAGCAGTCGAAGGATGCCTATGCCAAGCTGAAGACCGCTGGCGAGGAAGCCGGCAAGACGCTCGAGGCCACCGTCCAGACGGCACAGGCCGGCACGGTCGAGATCGGCCTGAAGGCGATCGACGCTCTGCGTGTCAACGCCGAGAGCTCGATCTCGCACCTGGAAGCGCTGCTCGGCGTCAAGTCCCCCGTCGAATTCTTCGAACTGCAGACCTCGTTCCTGCGCAAGCAGGCCGAGCTGGCTGTCGAACAGGCGAAGTCGATGCAGGAAACCACCAAGCAGGTTGCCGAAAAGCTCGCAAAGCCTTCCAAGGACGCCGCCGAAAAGGCCATGGCCTCCTTCAAGGTTGCCTGATCGGTCTCTATCGACCAGAAACAAAAAGGCTGGACCTCGCGTCCGGCCTTTTTGTATATTGACGAGGAATGGGGCTTGAATTCGTMGCCAAGTCCTCGTATGTGACCCCCATCGCGCCGAGCGCGATTTATGCGGTTGTAGCTCAGTTGGTTAGAGCGCAGGTTTGTGGCACCTGAGGTCGGAGGTTCGAGACCCCCCAACCGTACCATCCCCCCACGTCAACTCCCCATCAGGCGAATTGTTTTAGCCAATGTCATTTCGACCGAAAATCGTCGATATAGACGATTAACTGTATCTGTAACGATCCTGCACCGATGTTGGAGTGTTTTGCCAAAAGCGCGACCTTTCACGTGTGGAATGGCATACGAAACGTGCCCCCGACTAACGAGCAACATCTCGAAAACTAATGGCGCGGCACCCTGAAGAGCACCTACGCTGCCGGTGGCGAATTTGCTGCTTATTTGCCACATAAAATCGAACATTYAAGAAGCGCAACCCGTCCGTATGGTGCCATACCGCCGTGTGAGCTAAATGTTAGGCACGCAGCTGCGAGGTCCGCGATTGCGACAATACGCCACTCGATACGGAATGATCCGCCCAGGCGGAGACAACGTTCGGCGGCGCCGAAACAATGCGGACCTCTCGCTCTCCCGATATCACCAAGCCTGAGACTTATTAAATTTCAACAGATGACTGTAACGTCAATTTAAGTGCCGTCGTGGCAGCAATTGCGAAGGTTCGAACGGGCGAGCACAGGATCCTGGAATATGGCTTCTGGCCCTCGATAGAGTTGCGGAGAAAGCGCTTCATGAGCGTTGGTTACTAAGGTCAAAAACTTCCTCAAGCGAAATAAAGCTTTTAGTTGAATTTTCCCCTGATTTGGGGCAGAGGGAAACCGGCATTAGGCGCGGCCGAATGGAATAGGCAAACGGGTATTTTATGACGGACCTTATTACTCCGACGAAGAACGTCAGCTCGACTGGGGATCAGAAAGTAGACGGGCTCTTCAGCGGCACCGCCTGGGACGGAACGATAACCTATGCGTTTCCCACCACCTCGTCATCGTATGCCGATGATGGCGCCGATTTATACTACGAGAAGTATTATTCTTTCACTCCAATATCGTCGCAGCAGCAGTCTCTCGCCTTGTACTTTATGGAGCAATCCTATGGGAGTGCGGCAAATGACGGCTTCTCCGTCGAGGGGTTCACGAACGCCAACTTTGAGGCCGGAAGCGCGAATACCGCAACGGTGCGGTTTGCACAAACCTCGGATCCCTATCTGGAGACGGCAGGGGCCTATTTCCCAGCTGCCGGCGAGCGGGGTGGTGATATCTGGTTCGGGACGGGATATGCTGGCACCGAAGATGATTATCGCTTCCCGAGGTTCGGCAACTATGCGGGCCAAACCTTGGCGCACGAGCTGGGTCACGCTCTCGGACTGAAACATGCTCACGAAGGGGGGGCAGTCGTTCCGAGCGCCTACGACTCGCTCGAATACACGATCATGACCTACCACACATTTATCGGAGACGATGAGAGGGGGGCCAAGTATGAGCATGATGGCGCGCCACAAACCTTCATGATGCTCGACATCGCCGCCCTGCAGGAAATGTATGGTGCGGACTACACGACGAACAGCGGCGATACCGTCTACAAATGGAATCCGAACCAGGGCATCACTTATGTCAACGGCGTTGCGGCCATCACGCCCGCTGCCAACCGCATCTTCGCGACAATCTGGGACGGCGGCGGTATCGATACCTATGATTTGAGCGCTTATACCACCGCCCTCAAGATCGACTTGCGTGCAGGGGGATATTCGGTCTTTTCCCAGGGCCAGTTGGCCGACCTGGGAGGAGGTCCGAATAATGGTTATGCCCGCGGCAATATTTTCAACGCCCTTCTTTATCACGACAATACTGCGTCCTTGATCGAGAACGTTAAGGCCGGCTCCGGCAATGATACGATCACAGGCAACGAGGCGGATAATACCCTCTGGGGCAATGCAGGAAATGATTCCCTTACCGGCGATTCCGGCAATGACACGCTCGACGGCGGGACCGGAATCGACAAGATGTCGGGCGGGGTGGGCAACGACGTCTACATCGTCGACAATGCCAACGATGCTGTGATTGAGAATGCTAATGAGGGGACGGACACGGTCCGGACGGCGGTTGGGGATTTTACACTCGGCACCAACGTCGAAAACCTGACCTACACCGGCACCGACGGGTTCGCCGGTTATGGCAACGCGGCGGACAATGTGATTACCGGAGGGACGAGATTTGATTGGCTGGATGGGAAGGCCGGCGCCGACACTCTGATCGGTGGTGCGGGTGATGATACTTATATCGTCGATAGTCTCGGCGATATCGTGGTCGAGGCGACCGACGGCGGCGTTGACAGGATCTTGACCGATCTTGCCGCTTATTCGCTGGCGGGGATCGCCAATGTCGAGAACCTCGTCCTCCGGAGCAACGGCAATTCTACCGGTACCGGCAATAGCCTCGACAATATGATCACCAGTGGGACGGGCAATGACACGCTTTCTGGTGGGGCAGGCAACGATACTCTGGACGGTGGCCGGGGAGCTGACTCGCTTACGGGCGGGACCGGCAACGATATTTATGTCGTTTACGATGTCGGCGACACTATCATTGAAAACGCCGACGAGGGCATCGATACGGTGCAGACGTATCTTACGGGCTACACACTGAGCGCCAACGTCGAGAACCTCACCTATCACGGACCTTGGGCGTTTGGGTTTGTGGGCACGGGCAACAATCTCGATAACGTGATCACCGGGGGCGGCGCCACCGATACGCTTTCCGGCGGCGCCGGCAATGACACGCTGGATGGCTGGACAGGTGCGGACACCTTGATCGGCGGTACGGGCAACGACACCYATGTCATCGACAATGCCGACGACCGCGTCACCGAAGCTGCCAATGGGGGGATCGACACGGTTCGCACGACCCTGGCAGCCTATACGCTTGGTAGCGATGTCGAGAACCTCACCTATAGCGGCACGGCAGCCTTTACCGGGACGGGCAATAGCCTTGCTAACACGATCAAGGGCGCGGCGGGTGCCGACACCCTAGACGGGAAGGCTGGAGCAGACATACTGATCGGCGAAGCGGGCAACGACATCTATATCGTCGATGATCTTTCCGATGTGGTCACCGAAGGGCTGAATGAAGGAACCGATCTGATCAAGGCGCTTTCCTCCTATGCCTTGACTGCCAATGTCGAAAACCTGACCTTCATCGGCACCGGCGATTTTAGCGGGACGGGAAACAGCCTCGCCAACGCGATCACCGGCGGCGCCGGCAACGATCTTCTGGACGGCGGAGCCGGCAATGATACGCTGAGCGGTGGTGCCGGCAACGACATCTATGTGGTCGACAGTGCGAGCGACGTGATCAATGAGCAGGTCAGCGCCGGCACCGACGAAATCCGCACGGCGCTTGCAGCCTACTCGATCGCCGCATTGGTCAATGTCGAGAACCTGACCTATTCGGGATCCGCGAGCTTCACCGGCACCGGCAATGCGCTTGCCAACACGATCACCGGCGGCGCCGGCAATGACACACTGAACGGCGGGACAGGCGCCGACGGCTTGATCGGCGGKGMGGGCGACGACGCCTACATCGTCGACAATGCCGGCGACAGCGTCACCGAGGACGTCGATGCGGGAAGCGACACGGTTCGCACGACACTGGCAAGCTATACGCTTGCCGCCAATGTCGAGAATCTCACCTATATCGGCACGGTAGCCTTCACCGGCACGGGCAATGACCTTGCCAACACGATCAGGGGCGCGGCAGGTGCCGATACCCTGGACGGGGGGGCCGGTGCGGACAGCTTGATCGGTGGTGCGGGCAACGACACCTATATCGTCGACAATGCCGGCGACCTCGTCACCGAAGCGGCCGAGGTGGGTATTGACACGGTTCGCACGACGCTGACCGCCTACACACTGGGGGCGAATGTCGAGAGCCTGCTCTATACGGGATCCGSCAGCTTCACCGGCACCGGCAATGCGCTCGTCAACACGATCACCGGCGGCGCCGGCAACGACACGCTTGATGGCGGCACCGGCAATGATACGCTGATCGGCGGCGCCGGCAACGACACATTGATCGGCGGGGCCGGTTCCGACACGATGTCGGGCGGGACGGGCGACGACATCTATGTGGTCGACAGTGCGACCGACGTAATCAACGAGGCGGTCGGCGCCGGCACCGACGAAATCCGCACGGCGCTTGCAGCCTACTCGATCGCCGCCTTGGTCAATGTCGAGAACCTGACCTACACGGGGTCCGCCAACTTCACCGGCACGGGCAATGTGCTTGATAACACGATCACCGGCGGTATCGGCAACGACACGCTGAATGGCGGGGGCGGTGCGGATACCTTGATCGGTGGCGCGGGCGACGACACCTATATCGTCGACCATGCCGGCGACATCGTCACCGAAGCCGCCGATGCCGGAACCGATACGGTTCGCACCACACTGGCAAGCTATACGCTTGGCAGCGATGTCGAGAACCTCACCTATATCGGCACGGTAGCCTTCGTCGGAACAGGCAATAGTCTCGACAACACGATCACGGGTGGCGCTGCCATCGATATGCTTTCCGGCGGCGCCGGCAATGATGTGCTGAACGGCGGGGCAGGCGCCGATCGTTTGATCGGCGGTGAGGGCAATGACACCTTTATCGTCGACAATGCCGGCGACGTCGTCACCGAAGCCGCCAATGAGGGGATCGACACGGTTCGTACGACATTGGCCGCCCACACATTGGCGGCCAATGTCGAGAACCTCACCTACATCGGAACGGCAGCCTTTACCGGGATAGGCAATCTGCTCGACAACGTTATCATAGGTGGTGTTGCTGCCGACAAGCTCATGGGGGCTGGTGGCAACGACACTTTGATCGGCGGTGGTGGCGCCGACACGATGTCGGGCGGGACGGGTGACGACATCTATGTGGTCGATATTGCGACCGATCTGGTGATCGAGAATGTGAACGAAGGGACGGATACGGTCCAGACAGCGCTTGCAGCCTACTCCATTGCCGCATTGGTCAATGTCGAGAACCTGACCTATACGGGATCCGCCAGCTTCACCGGCACCGGCAATGCGCTGGCCAACACGATCACCGGCGGTACCGGCAACGATATGCTGAATGGCGCGGCAGGTGCGGACACCTTGATCGGCGGGGCTGGCCACGACACTTACATCGTCGACAATGCCGGCGACATCGTCACCGAAGCTGCCAATGAGGGGATCGACACGGTTCGCACGAACTTGGCGAGCTATACGCTTGCCGGCAATGTCGAGAACCTGAGCTTTGCCGGCACAGGAGCTTTCGCTGGTACCGGTAACAATCTCGACAATACGATCACGGGTGGCGCTGCCACCGATACGCTTTCCGGCGGCGCCGGCAATGACACGCTTGACGGCGGGGCCGGTGCGGACAGCTTGATCGGCGGTGAGGGCGACGACRCCTAYAYCGTCGACAATGCCGGCGACMKCGTCACCGAAGCCGCCGATGAGGGAGCCGACACGGTTCGCACGACATTGGCGAGCTATACGCTTGGCAGCGATGTCGAGAACCTCACCTATACCGGAACGGCAGCCTTTACAGGGACAGGCAATGGCCTCGCCAACACGATCCGGGGCGCGGCAGGTGCCGACATCCTGGACGGAAAGGCCGGAGCAGACATACTGATCGGCGGAGTGGGCAACGACACCTATATTGTCGATGATCTGGCCGACGTGGTCACCGAAGGACTGAATGAAGGCACCGATCTGATCAAGACGGCGCTTTCGAGCTATGCGCTCGGCAACAATGTCGAGAACCTGATCTATACGGGATCCGCCAGCTTCACCGGCACCGGCAATGCGCTTGCCAACACGATCATCGGCGGCGCTGGCAACGATCTGCTTGACGGCGGTGCCGGCAACGACACGCTGATCGGCGGAGCGGGCAACGACATCTATGTGGTCGACAGTGCGGGCGACGTGATCAACGAGGCGCTCAACGCCGGCACCGATGAAATCCGCACGTTGCTTGCAGCCTACTCGATCGCCACATTGGTCAATGTGGAGAACCTGACCTACACGGGATCTGCCAATTTCGCCGGCACCGGCAATGCGCTCGCCAACACAATCACTGGCGGCGCCTTCAACGACATGCTGAATGGCGGGGCAGGCGCCGACACGCTGATCGGTGGTGCGGGCGACGATATCTATATCATCGACAATGCCGGCGACCTCATCACCGAAGCGGCCAATGAGGGGATCGACACGGTTCGCACGACGCTGGCAAGCTATACGCTTGGCAGCGATCTCGAGAACCTCACCTATATCGGCACGCTAGCCTTCGCCGGAACAGGCAATGATCTCGACAACGTGATCACGGGTGGCGCTGCCATCGATACGCTGTCAGGCGGCGCCGGCAACGATACGCTGAACGGCGGGGCAGGCGCCGATCGTTTGATCGGTGGTGCTGGCAATGACACCTATATCGTCGACAATGCCGGCGACCTCATCACCGAAGCGGCCAATGGGGGGATCGACACAGTTCGAACGAACCTGAGTGCCCACACGTTGGCGGCCAATGTCGAGAACCTCACCTACATCGGAGCGGCAACCTTCGTTGGAACAGGGAATCTGCTTGACAACGTTATCACAGGTGGTGTTGGCGCTGACAGCCTCGCGGGGGCGGCGGGCAACGACACATTGATCGGGGGTGGTGGCTCCGACAAGATGTCGGGTGGGATGGGCGACGACGTTTACGTCGTTGACATTGCGACTGATATCGTGATCGAGAACGCGAACGAGGGAATAGACATAGTCCACACGGCGCTTTCAAGCTATACGCTCGGCAACAATGTCGAGAACCTGACCTATACAGGATCTGCCAGCTTCACCGGCACCGGCAATGCGCTCGCCAACACGATCACCGGCGGCGCCGGCAACGATATCCTGAATGGCGGGGTCGGTGCGGACACCTTGATCGGCGGAGCGGGCAACGACACCTATATCGTCGACAATGCCGGCGACCTCGTCACCGAAGCCGCCAATGAGGGAACCGACACGGTTCGCACGAACCTGGCGGCCTACACACTGGGGACCAATGTCGAGAACCTCACCTATATCGGAACTGGAGCGTTTGCCGGAACAGGGAATGCGCTGAACAACGTTATCGTCGGCGGCAGTGGTTCTAATACGCTGACGGGTGGCGCCGGCAACGATACCCTCACTGGTGGTGCAGCAGCCGACGTCTTCGTCTATTTGCTGAACTGGGGCCACGATACGATCACAAACTTCGTGGCAACCGGCTCCGCACATGACGCGATTTCGATCGATCACAGCATTTTCGCCGACTGGGAAACGCTTTTTGCGGCAATCGAGCAGTTCGGGAGTGACACAATTATTACAGCCGATTCCGACAACACCATAACGCTAACGAATGTTGCTCTTTCAAGCCTTCAGTCGTGGGACTTCTTGTTTGCGTGATTTTTTCTCGGACCTCGTGGCACCTTGTTTGGCGGGAAGGGCGCTAACCGGTAGCGGCGTGAATCAATTCCGCTGAGACGGCAGCGTTTGGACCCCCACAGTGTCGTGCGAGAGACAACGGGCAAATCAAAATGCTCTGCTGAGTTGGTGAGTTCCGCCGCGTTGCTATAGTTGAATGAATTTTCGCCGCACGAGCTTCAACATAAATGCAAAAGAAGGGTTGATTATCAAACGCCGCGGCCGGCCTGCATAAGGTTTGCAAACTGACATCCGGGAGCGCACGTGCAGACTCTCGAGTGCAGGAACGAAAACCGGGATCCTGTCGATTAGATGGAACCCGTGCCATCTCGGACCGTTCTCCATGTTAACGGGAGAATATGCATGTCGAAAACCCTTCTCTACGGTGCGACGAAGATCGACGAGACAAACAGCGCTTATGCGCCGGTCGAAAGCCTCGCCCAGTTCCAGTGGAAGAACCGCGTCTTCGTGGTTTTCGCCGACAGGGATAATTCTCGCGCCGCCCGCCAGGAAAATCAGTTGCTGGCCGACCGCTCGGCCCTCGATGAGCGCGACCTGGTGGTGCTGAAGATTTCCGGCGCCGGCGTTCGATCGCTCTTTGGTGCGGCTGACGGCCTCGACGGCGAAGCGATCCGCCGCGATCTCGAGGCGCCCGGGGCGGGCGAATTCGCCGCCTTCCTTCTTGGCAAGGACGGCACCGTCAAGCTCAAGCTCAGCGAGYCGATCACCAATGGTGAGCTCTTCGCCATCATCGACAGCATGCCGATGCGCGCTGCCGAATCGCTGAAGCCGGACAAATAACTCCGAACGTTGTGTAGAACCAAGATCATGAAAGGGAGGCGGTCATGTCCGTGCCCAACGAACCCATTCCAGACCAGCCGCCGATGCCCGGGCCCGGCTGGAAGCCGGTGCCGCCGATCAAGGAACCGGAGCCTGATCGGCTGCCCGACGAAGCGCCGGTTCCCAATCCCGACGAGAACGACGAACCGGCAAAACACACTTTCGAGACTTAGAGAAAGATGTGCCGTTCGGCGCTGACGAGTTCCTGAAGAAAATCGGCGACGCTCCTGACGCGTAGCAGGTCGCGCGCCGTTTCGTGATAGGTCGTCCAGTAGGCGCGCCGGATCGAAACCTCCGGCAAAATGCGCTGGAGTTCCGGATATTGCCTGGCGATATAATCGTGCAGGATGCCGATGCCGGCGCCTGATCGTACCGCCTCCGTCTGCCCGATCGCCGTCGAAATCTCGAAGCCTGCATCCCAGCTCCGCATGACTGCGCCGGAAAAATTCAGGGACGCGGTGAAGATCAGGTCTTCGACATAGCCGATGCGGCGATGCGCCTTGAGCGCGTCGATATCGGCGGGTGCTCCCTGTAAAGCCAGATAATCCCGCGAGGCATAGAGGCCAAGCGTGTAATCCGTCAGCTTCGAGGAAACGAGCCGGCCTTGGTCCGGTCGCTCCAGCGTGATGGCGATATCCGCCTCGCGCAGCGAGAGCGAGAAAGAGCGCGGCACAGGTACGAGCTGGATCTTCAGCTCCGGATGGCGCTCGATCAACCTGCCCATGCGCGGCGCAAGAAAGGAAACACCGAAGCCGTCGGGCGCGCCGACGCGCACAGTCCCGGCAATTGCCGTATCTGTGTGGCCGAGGCTGGCCTGTGCTGCGAGCATTTCCGTTTCCATCCGCTCTGCGGATGCCAGGAACACTTCGCCTTCGGCCGTCAACTCGCAACCATTCGTGCGACGGATGAAAAGCCGCGTCTTCAGCGCCTCTTCCAGCGAAGTCAGTCGACGTGAGAGCGTGGCGTGATTGAGCCCCAGCCGCTTCGAGGCGGCAAGGATCTGCCCGGTGCGGGCGACGGCGAGGAAAATACGAACATCGTCCCAGTTCATGGCTTGGCACGCATCGCGATCGGATCGACCTCGATAAGCGTTAACGATGTCACCATGTGCGCCGTCTGGTTCTTGTACTTAAGGAAATGCGGTGTTCGCAGGTGAGCCTCGTATGCTGCCTGGTCGGCGTAGACTTCAAGAATACGGATCTGGTTCGGGTTGTCCCTGACGGAAACAGCGCTCAGGGAAAGGACGCCGTCTTCCAGCGCTAGGGATGCTTCGATTTCTTCCGTGAGCAATGCGCGATAGGTTTCAAGCGTGTCCGGATCGATCTCCAGCTCTGCCATTCTGACGACGGGTTTCCGGCTCATCGGTTTGACCTCCCCTTGGGGTTTGACTTGTTGGCGTGCGGTGCCAAGTTTGGAAGCAGCCGCAGCGCCCGATGCAATGATAGGGCTATAATTTGCGCACAACGGTTGCTTATATCAGCGCATTGATTTGTGCAAATTGAAGTGCGATTGTCGGCCATCGAAAAACAGGAGGAACACCCATGCGTGAGATCGGTCATTTCATCGGCGGCAAGCAGGTTGCCGGCACCAGCGGCCGCGTAAGCAACGTCTACAATCCGGCAACAGGCGAAGTACAGGCGACGGTCGCACTCGCAAGCGTCGAGGAACTGCGCGCTGCCGTCGAAAACGCCAAGGCTGCACAGCCGAAATGGGCTGCCACCAATCCGCAGCGCCGTGCCCGCGTCTTCTTCAAGTTCGTCGAACTCTTGAACAAGCACATGGACGAGCTTGCCGAAATCCTCTCCAAGGAGCACGGCAAGACGATCGAGGATGCCAAGGGCGATGTCATTCGCGGCCTTGAAGTCTGCGAATTCGTCTGCGGCATTCCCCATCTCGCCAAGGGCGAGTTCACCGAGGGCGCTGGGCCTGCGATCGACATGTATTCGATTCGCCAGCCGGTCGGCATCGGCGCCGGCATTACCCCCTTCAATTTCCCGGGCATGATCCCGATGTGGATGTTTGCGCCGGCGATCGCCTGTGGCAACGCATTTATCCTGAAACCCTCCGAGCGTGATCCCTCCCTGCCGATCCGCCTCGCCGAACTGATGATCGAGGCCGGCCTGCCCGCCGGCATCCTCAACGTCGTCAATGGCGACAAAGGCGCCGTCGACGCGATCCTCACCGATCCCGATATCGGCGCCGTCTCCTTCGTCGGTTCCACGCCGATCGCCCGCTACGTCTATGGCACCGCGGCGATGAACGGCAAGCGCGCCCAGTGCTTCGGCGGCGCCAAGAACCACATGATCATCATGCCCGATGCAGACCTGGATCAGGCCGTCAACGCGCTGATGGGCGCTGGCTACGGCTCGGCCGGCGAGCGCTGCATGGCGATCTCGGTTGCCGTTCCGGTCGGCGAGGAGACAGCCAACCGCCTCGTCGAGAAACTGACGCCGAAGATCGAATCTCTGCGCATCGGCCCCTATACCGACGACAAGGCCGACATGGGCCCGCTCGTCACCAAGGAAGCCTATACCCGTGTTCGCGGGTTGATCGACCGCGGCATCGAGGAAGGCGCCAAGCTCGTCGTCGACGGCCGCGATTTCAAACTCCAGGGCTATGAAGACGGCTATTTCGTCGGCGGCTGCCTGTTCGATCACGTCACGCCGGAGATGGATATCTACAAGACCGAGATCTTCGGACCTGTGCTCTCCGTCGTTCGCGCCAACAACTATGAGGAAGCGCTGTCGTTGCCGATGAAGCACGAATACGGCAACGGCGTTGCGATCTACACCCGCGACGGCGATGCCGCTCGCGATTTTGCCTCGCGTATCAATATCGGCATGATCGGCATCAATGTTCCGATCCCGGTTCCGCTCGCCTACCACTCCTTCGGCGGCTGGAAGGCCTCGAGCTTCGGCGACCTCAACCAGCACGGCACGGATTCGATCAAGTTCTGGACGAAGACCAAGACCGTCACCGCCCGCTGGCCCTCCGGCATCAAGAGCGGCGCTGAATTCGTCATGCCGACGATGAAGTGATCGTGACCACATTCCAATCTGCAATCTGGAATTCGGGGGCCTTTCGGCCCCCGAATTTTTCCTCGTTATAGTGACTGCCGGCGATTATCGGTCCGGCGTCGAGGATGTCCAGCGCCGAGGTCAAACTGATGCGCAAGGCGCCCGAGCGCAAGCAGGCGATCTTCGATGACGTTGGGATCCTGGAGCGGGATTGACGTCGCGGCAAATGGCCTCATAAGCTGAATGCGAATTTCATATTTTGGAATTGTTCAAAACTAGCAAACCGCCTATATAGGTCTGAACAGACGAGTCAGGAGAATGGCATGCGGTTGACGAAGCAGACGAACTATGCGGTTCGCATGTTGATGTATTGTGCTGCCAACGACGGGCACTTGAGCCGGATTCCGGAAATCGCCAGGGCCTATGGCGTTTCCGAGCTCTTTCTTTTCAAGATCCTTCAGCCGCTGAACAAGGCGGGTCTGGTCGAAACCGTGCGCGGTCGCAATGGCGGCGTGCGCTTGGGCAAACCGGCCGCCGACATTAGTCTTTTCGACGTCGTTCGGGTGACGGAAGACAGCTTCGCCATGGCCGAATGCTTCGAGGATGACGGTGAGGTCGAATGCCCGCTGGTCGACAGCTGCGGTTTGAATTCGGCACTGCGCAAGGCGCTTAACGCCTTCTTCGCCGTGCTGTCGGAATATTCCATCGACGACCTCGTCAAGGCGCGTCCGCAGATCAATTTTCTTCTCGGAATTACCGGCGAGCCGGCATATCGCAAACCCGCGATCGTTGCCCCCGCCGCCTGATTTAAAGATCAGAATTTGCTTCTGAACCGCGGTTGCCCTGGCAACCGCGGTTTTTGTTTTTGCGGACGTCTCATCGGCCTCCGAATGCTGGGAAAATGCCGGTTGCATGTCGCGATGGGCGCGCTTTTATACCAAATGCGACAAAATTTCGGTCATTTTTGTCCGAATATTTCCAAATGCGGCTGATTTTTGACTGAAAATTTCTAAAATTGTCCAGCTGGAAAATTTTTCTGCATAGCCCGTTGCTTTCAGTAGATAAATATCGTTCCATCAACCGTCGATCGAGATGCATTCTACGATCTCCAAACATCAAGAAGAACAACCGGGAAACAATATTATGAAAAAGATCTCTGTCCTCCTGGCAGCGACGGCCCTGATTTCCGTCATGGCGACGTCGGCCTGGTCCAAGACCCTTGTTTATTGCTCCGAGGGCTCGCCGGAAGGCTTCGACCCGAGCCTCTATACGGCAGGCACGACCTTCGACGCGTCGTCGCGCACGGTCTATAGCCGCCTCGTCGAATTCAAGCATGGCGGCACCGAGATCGAGCCGGGCCTAGCCGACAGCTGGAGCGTTTCGGCCGACGGCACGGAATACACCTTCAAGCTTCATCCTGGCGTCAAGTACCAGACCACCGACTTCTTCACGCCGACGCGCGATTTCAACGCCGACGACGTCATCTTCTCGTTCGAGCGTCAGCTTAAGGCTGACAATCCGTGGAACAAGTATGTCGAGGGCGGCTCTTACGAATACGCCGCCGGCATGGGCTTCCCGGAGCTGATCAAGTCGATCGAGAAGGTCGATGACCTCACAGTCAAGTTTGTCCTCAATCATCCCGAAGCGCCGTTCCTCGCCGATCTCGCCATGGACTTCGCCTCGATCGTCTCCAAGGAATATGCCGACAAGCTTGCTGCCGACGGCAAGATGGCGCAGATGAACCAGCAGCCGCTCGGCACCGGCCCGTTCACCTTCGTCGCCTACCAGCCGGATGCTGTCATCCGCTACAAGGCGAACGAAACCTATTTCAAGGGCAAGGAAAAGATCGACGATCTGGTTTTCGCGATCACCTCTGATGCTGCCGTCCGCGCGCAGAAGCTGAAGGCTGGCGAATGCCACCTCATTCCTTATCCGAATGCGGCCGACGTCTCCGAACTCAAGAAGGACGAGAACCTGACCGTGCTCGAGCAGGCCGGCCTGAACGTTTCGTATCTTGCCTACAACACCTTGATTGCTCCCTTCGACAAGGCCGAAGTCCGCAAAGCGCTGAACATGGCGATCAACAAGCAGGCGATCGTCGACGCCGTCTTCCAGGGTGCCGCGGCCGTTGCCAAGAACCCGATCCCGCCGACGATGTGGTCCTATAATGATGCCGTCGTAGACGACAAGTACGACCCCGATGCGGCGAAGAAGATGCTGGCCGATGCCGGCGTCAAGGATCTGAAGATGAAGATCTGGGCGATGCCGGTTTCGCGTCCGTACATGTTGAACGCGCGCCGCGCCGCAGAATTGATGCAGGCCGACTTGGCCAAGGTCGGCGTCGATGCGGAAATCGTCACCCATGAATGGGCCGAATATCTGAAGCTCTCCTCCGACAAGAAACGCGACGGTGCCGTGATCCTTGGCTGGACCGGCGACAACGGCGACCCTGACAACTTCATGGATACGTTGCTTGGCTGTGATGCTGTCGGCGGCAACAACCGCGCTCAGTGGTGCAACAAGGAATTCGACGATCTGATGACGAAGGCCAAGCTGACGGCCGACGTCGCCGAGCGCACGAAGGCGTATGAGCAGGCTCAGCTGATCTTCAAGAAGGAAGCTCCCTGGAATACACTCGACCACTCGTTGGTCTTCGTTCCGATGAGCAAGAAGGTCTCGGGCTTCTTCATGGATCCGCTCGGAATTCACCGCTTCGACGGCGTGGACATTTCCGAATAATAAAAAATCTGTAAACTACCCGGTCAACGCCGGGTGCGGCCGGCGGTCAGGTTCCCCTGACCGCCGGAAACTATTGGAAAACCTGCTATGTTGCGTTTTTTCATCGGCCGCCTCGCGGTGCTGATCCCGACATTCCTTGGCGTTTCGCTGATAGCCTTCTCGTTCATCCGCATGATCCCCGGCGACCCCGTCATGCTTTTGTCGGGTGAACGTGTGATGGCGCCGGAGCGTCACGCCCAGATCATGCATGATCTCGGTTTCGACCGGCCCATATATGTGCAGTATTTCGATTATCTCGTAAAAGTGCTGCACGGCGATCTTGGCACCTCGATCGTCACCAAGCGGCCCGTTCTCGGCGAGTTCTTTACATTGTTCCCGGCAACGCTGGAGCTTTCGCTCTGTGCCATCATCATCGCCGTCTGTCTTGGCGTGCCCGCCGGCGTCTTTGCGGCCGTCAAGCGAGGCACGTGGTTCGATCAGAGCGTGATGGGTGTCGCGCTCATCGGTTATTCCATGCCGATCTTCTGGTGGGGCCTGCTGCTCATCATCTTCTTCTCCGGCTATCTCGGCTGGACGCCGGTTTCCGGCCGCATCTCGCTGATGTATTTCTTCAAGCCGGTCACCGGGTTCATGCTCGTCGACAGCCTGCTGTCGGGCCAGAAGGGAGCGTTCTCCTCGGCCGTCAGTTACCTCATTCTGCCGACCATCGTGCTGGCGACAATTCCGCTCGCGGTTATTGCGCGCCAGACGCGTTCGGCGATGCTCGAGGTTCTGGGCGAGGACTATGTCCGCACCGCGCGCTCCAAGGGCTTGAAGCCGCTGCGCGTCGTCGGCGTGCATGCGTTGCGCAATGCGATGATCCCCGTCATCACCACGATCGGCCTGCAGATCGGCGTCCTTCTTGCCGGCGCCATCCTCACTGAGACGATCTTCTCCTGGCCGGGCATCGGCAAATGGATGGTCGATTCGGTCTTCAAGCGCGATTATGCCGTGGTCCAGGGTGGTCTTCTGCTGATCGCCGGCGTCATCATGCTGGTCAATCTGATTGTTGATGTTCTCTACGGCTTCATCAATCCGCGCATTCGTCATTAGGAGCGGTCCATGAGCACGGTCACCGTCAAAACCGGCCAGCCATCCGCTCTTGCGGAGTTCTGGCATTATTTCTCCCGTAACAAGGGCGCCGTCATCGGCCTCGTTGTTTTCGTAATCATCCTCGTCGTGGCAATCCTCGCGCCGCTCTTTGCGCCGCACGGTCCGAATGAGCAGAACCGCGCAGTCCTGCTGTCGGTGCCATTCTGGATGCAAGGCGGCAGCGCTTCCTTCCCGCTTGGAACCGATGCCGTCGGCCGCGATATCCTCTCGCGCCTGATCTACGGCGCGCGCTTCTCGCTCTTCATCGGCGTCGTCGTCGTCACGCTTTCGGTCATTTCAGGCGTCCTGATCGGCCTCGTCGCCGGATTTTTCCGCGGCAAGATCGATACGGCGATCATGCGCCTGATGGATATCATCCTGGCCTTCCCGTCGCTGTTGCTCGCTCTCGTGCTGGTGGCCGTGCTGGGACCCGGTCTCACCAATGCGATGATCGCGATTTCGCTGGTCAACCAGCCGCATTTCGTGCGCCTGACGCGCGCCTCGGTCATGTCCGAGCGCGAGAAGGAATATGTCATCGCCTCGCGCGTCTCAGGCGCGGGCACTTTCCGCCTGATGTTCCAGACGATCCTGCCGAACTGTCTTGGGCCGCTGATCGTCCAGGCGACGCTCGCCTTCTCGGCGGCGATTCTCGATGCCGCCGCCCTCGGCTTCCTTGGCATGGGCGCCCAGCCGCCGACACCCGAATGGGGCACGATGCTTGCCGAATCGCGTGAGTTCATCTCGCGCGCCTGGTGGGTGGTGACATTCCCGGGTCTTGCCATCCTCATCACCGTTCTCGCCATCAACCTGATGGGCGACGGCCTGCGCGACGCGCTCGATCCCAAGCTGAAGAGGTCGTGATGCCACTTCTTGAAATCGAAAATCTGACTGTCGAATTCCAGACTTCCTCTGGTCTTTTCCGCGCCGTCGACGGCGTATCGCTTGCCTGCGACAAGGGCGAGATCCTGTCGATCGTCGGTGAATCCGGCTCGGGCAAATCCGTTGCCATGCTCGCCCTGATGGGGCTTCTGCCCTGGACAGCAAAGATCACCGCCGACCGCATGCAGTTCGACGGCCAGGATCTGCGCGGCATCTCCGCCCGCCAGCGCCGCAGGATCGTCGGCAAGGATATGGCGATGATCTTCCAGGAGCCGATGTCGAGCCTCAATCCGTGCTTCACGGTCGGTTTCCAGCTCGGCGAGACCCTGCGCGTCCATATGGGCCTCAACCGCAAGGAACGCCGCCAACGCTCGATCGAGCTCTTGAACCTCGTCGGCATTCCGGCGCCGGAAGACCGCCTGTCGAACTTCCCGCATCAGATGTCCGGCGGCATGAGCCAGCGCGTCATGATCGCCATGGCGCTCGCCTGCAATCCGAAGCTCCTCATCGCCGACGAGCCGACCACCGCGCTCGACGTGACGATCCAGGCGCAGATCCTCGACCTGCTCGTTCGCCTGCAGAAGGAGCAGGGCATGGCGCTGGTGCTGATCACCCACGACATGGGTGTCGTCGCCGAAACCGCCGAGCGCGTCCAGGTGCAATATGCCGGCCAGAAGGTCGAGGAACAGCCGGTGAGGGCGCTGTTCCGCGATCCGCATCATCCGTATACCGCAGCCCTGCTCGCCGCTCTGCCGGAACGCGCCAAGGTCGGCCAGCGTCTTCCCTCGATCGCCGGTGTCGTTCCCGGCCAACATGGTCGTCCGACAGGCTGTCTGTTTGCGCCGCGCTGCGGCTTTGCCACGGTCGAATGCGATCGCGGCGTCGTCCGCCAGGGACCGGAGCTCGGACTGGCGCTCTGCAACTATCCTTTGAAGGACGGCAAGCCGCTCGGACATCCCGGCATCATGGCCGTTGAAACTGCAGGAGACCTCGTATGACGGGCGCCGTTCTCGAGGGCAGGGATCTCGCCCGCTTCTACACCGTCAATCGTGGCCTGTTTAAAGCCGATGCCACCGTCAAGGCGCTGAACGGCGTTAGCTTCAGCCTGCATTCCGGCAAGACGCTCGCCGTCGTCGGCGAATCCGGCTGCGGCAAGTCGACGCTCGCTCGCCTGGTCACGATGATCGAGAATCCGACATCGGGGCAATTGCTGATCGACGGCAAGCCCGCCCAAGTCGGCGACCGCAGCCTGCGCAGCCAAGTGCAGATCGTCTTCCAGAACCCCTACGGCTCGCTCAACCCGCGCCAGAAGGTCGGCTCGATCCTCGAAGAGCCGCTGAAGATCAACACCAATCTCGACGCTGCCGCCCGCCGCCGCAAGGTGGAGGAGATGATGGCCCGCGTCGGCCTGCGTCCGGAGCATTATGGCCGCTATCCCCATATGTTCTCAGGCGGCCAGCGCCAGCGCATCGCCATTGCCCGCGCCCTGATGCTGCGGCCGAAGGTGCTGGTGCTCGACGAACCGGTTTCGGCGCTCGACCTTTCGATCCAGGCGCAGGTGCTGAACCTGTTGATGGACCTGCAGAAGGAGATGGGGCTTGCCTATCTCTTCATCTCGCACGGCCTGTCCGTCGTCCATCATATCGCCGACGAGGTGATGGTAATGTATCTCGGCCGTCCCGTGGAAACCGGTCCCGCCGCCGAGGTCTTCGCAAGGCCGCGCCATCCCTATACGGCAGCCTTGCTGTCGGCGACGCCGATCGCCGATCCCGATCGCGAAAAGACCCGCATTCGCCTGCAGGGTGAACTGCCTTCGCCGTTGAAGCCGCCGTCGGGTTGCCACTTCAATCCGCGCTGCTGGAAGGCGCAGGACCATTGCCGCCAGGTTTCTCCCGAATTAACTGGGGAAGGCACACATCAATATGCCTGTCACTTCCCGCTCGATTGAGCGGGAAGATAAGCCCGAGGAGTAAACATGCCGGATGAGCAGATGAACAGGCCTCATGCGATCATCGTCATGGGGGTCAGCGGCTGCGGCAAATCCTCTGTCGGCGAGAAACTCGCCGAAGCTCTGCACCTGGCCTTCGTCGAAGGTGATGCGCTCCATCCCGCCGCCAATGTCGAAAAGATGTCGAAGGGCATTCCGCTGACCGATGAGGACCGGATGCCCTGGCTCGACCGCATCGGCGAAGACATCAAGGCCTCGCTGGAAAAAGGCGAGGGCATTATCGTCTCCTGCTCGGCGCTGAAGCGTCTCTATCGCGACAGGCTCAGGGCTGCTGCCGGCGGCTATCTGTTCTTCGTCTATCTCGAAGGTTCCAGGGCGCTGCTGATGAAGCGTATGGGCGAGCGCAGGGGACATTTCATGCCGGYCTCGCTGCTCGACAGCCAGCTGGCGACGCTTGAGGTGCCCACAGATGAGCCGGGCGTCGTCACTGTCGATATCGACGACTCGGTGGAAGGTATTACGGCAACGGCCTTGAAAGGTCTCGCCATACTCGGCGTCACGGCTTGAAACGCTGCGGCGAATAGGCCGCAATATCGATGAACGGCGTCTCGCCGGTGATGACTTCGGCAAGCACACGGCCGGTCACTGGCCCGAGCGTCAGCCCGTGATGGGCATGGCCGAAGGCAAACCACAGGCCCTGATGGCGCGGCGCCTTGCCGATGATCGGCATCATGTCTGGCGTGCAGGGGCGCGCGCCCATCCAGGGTTCGGGATCGAGCCTGCCGCCGAGCGGGAAGATCGTGCGCGCCGCGGCTTCGGCGCGGCCGAGCTGGACCGGCGTCTTCGGCGCGTCGAGCGTTGCAAATTCCGCCCCTGTCGTCAGGCGGATGCCGCGGTTCATCGGCGCAAGGAGATAGCCGCGTTCGGCATCGAGCGTCCAGTTGTTGAGCAGGGCATTGCCCTCGGTGGCATAGTGCATGTGATAGCCGCGCTTGACGCCGAGCGGGAAGGAGTAGCCGAGCCGGCGCGTCGCAACGGCCGCCCAGGGGCCGAGCGCCATCACAGCATCGTCGGCTTCGAGCGGACCTTCCGCGGTCATGATTTTCCAGCCGGAGCCGAACGGACCGAGCGAGGCGGCGTCGCCCGCGACGAACCGGCCACCGAGGCTCTCGAAATAGCGGCGATAGGCCGATGTCAGCGCATGCGGGTCGAGCACCGACCAGGGGTCGCGCCAGCGGATGCCGCCGGCGAAATCGCTGGTCATCATATGAGGCTCCATGCGGGTGATATCGGCCGAGGTCAGGCTGTCATACTCGACGCCGAATTCATTCTGCCAAAGTGCTGCCTCTGCAAAAGCCGCGTCGCGCTTGGCTTCACTGCGGAAAATCTTCATCCAGCCGTCCTTGCGGATCAGCGCTTCGGCCTGCGACGCCTCGATCAGATCCTTGTGTTCGACAACCGAATTTTCGATCAGCGGCGCATAGGCCCGGGTGATGTTCGCATGGCGGCGCGCATTGGAATTCCACCAGTAGCGAGCGAGAAAGGCGATCTGGCTCGGCAGCGTGCGCAGGTGATAATGTGCATCGATGCGGTTATTCAGCGCATAACGCAGCAAAAGCCCGAGCTGCTGGGGAAAGCCATAAGGCATAACACCTTCGCGCTGGATCAGGCCGGCATTGCCGAACGAGGTTTCGTTGCCCGGATCCTTCCGGTCGATCAGCGTCACCTGCCGGCCGCGCCGCTGAAGATGGATGGCCGTGGAAACCCCGACGATGCCGGCGCCGAGCACGATTGCGTTCTTCGTCATTTCCGCTTGCATTCCGCTTTGTCTAACGCGGTGAAAATGCCCGCGCCGATACCGCGACGCAAACGGAAAATCGCCTTCATTTCAAAATCATTGCGCTTTTCAGTGCGGCATTTTCAGCCTTGACGCGGACACAGAGGATAAGCGCGTTGAGAAGGGAAAAGACGATCGCGTAAAGCGGCAGGCCGAAGGCGAACGGAAGGACGGCGATCTCGCCGACGACGATCGCATAGTTCGGATGGCGGAGGAGGCGATAGGGCCCGGATCTGACGAGCGGCGCGCCGGGCAGGACGATGATGCGCGTCGTCCAGCGGTCTTTCAGCGTCGCCAGCACCCAGAGCCGCAGCGCCTGCAGCCCCATGAACACGAAAAACCAGAAGAGCGCGACCGGCCTGCCCGGTGCAAGCAGCCAAAGCCCGATGATCCAGCCGGCATGCAGCGCCACCATGGTGGGATAATGCTCAGGCGCCACCTCTCTGGCGCCTCTGGCAAGAAGCGCCGCCGTGTTGCGCCGCGCGAGCACGAGTTCCGCCAGCCGCTGCAGCGTCACGAATGCCAGAAGCGCGATCGACGGCCACATCATGCCGCCCTCCGCAGCGTCACGCAGCTGGCCGAAAAGCCCGGCCCCATGGCGATCATCGCGGAACGCTCCGGCAACCCGGCGCGGATTGCCCGCTCCAGCACGAACAGGATGGTTGGCGAGGACATGTTGCCATATTCGGCAAGCACGGCGCGCTCGTGATCGAGCGTGCCCGGCACCAGCGAAAGCGCGCTCTCCATCGCGGCCAGCACCTTCGTGCCGCCGGGATGGCAGATGAAGCGGTCGATATCCTCCGGTTTCAGCCCGTTGCGCGCCAGAATAGCCCCCACCGCCGGGCCAAGCTCCTTTTCGGCAAAGGGCGGCAGCGATTGCGCCAGTACGATGCCGAAGCCGCCGTCGTCGATCTTCCAGCCCATGATATCGAGCGTGTCGGGAAAGAGATGTTCGCCGGTCGACTCCACCTCCGCCAGCCCGTCTTCGCCTGATCGCAGCACGCAGGCGGCAGCGCCATCGCCAAAAAGCGCTGTCGCGATGATGTTCGGCCGCGTCAGCTCGTCCAGCCGGAAGGCGAGCGTGCAAAGCTCGATCGAGACGAAAAGCACAACAGTGCCCGGCCGGCTTCGCGCCAGCCGCGAGGCGATCGCAAAGCCTGACACGCCAGCCGCACAGCCGAGCCCGAAGACCGGCACGCGTTCGATATCGGGTCTGAAACCCATCCTGCGGCTAAGCTGTGCATCGAGGCTCGGCGTCGTAAAGCCGGTGGAGGAGACGGTCACGACACAGTCGACATCGCTGGCCTCAAGCCCTGCCTGGCGAAGGGCGGAGCTGGCAGCCTCGACGAATAGCCCGCCTGCCACCTCTGCAAAGGCCTGCATCCGGTCCTGCCAACCATGCGGCTCGTCGAACCAGGCAAGCGGCCGCGCCGCATGACGCTTTTCGATACCGGCGCTGTCGAAGACGCGGGCAAGATGGCGGAAATCCTCGAAGCGGTCGGCAAACAGCCGGGCCGAGGCTTCGACCGCCTGTTTCTGGAAAATGACATGTTCTGGTGTAGCGACGGCGAGGCTGACGAGTTTCACGGTATCGGTCACGGAGTTCTCCTTGTCGTTCCCGGCGCAACGACTGAGAACACGCCTACGCCGAAATTATTCGGATCAGCGTGCTTCACGAAACCGTGATGAAAAAAATGCGGGGAGCAGCCGAATAAAGTCCGAAGCAGCGGTGTTCTCTCCTCGCAACGTCATTTCTAGAGGAGTTTCCCTATGACGATCATGACAGCCCGCATCGCTTCCATCGTTCTCGGCGGCTGCCTTGTCGCTTCTGTTTTCTCCGGCCCGGTCTTTGCGGTTGGTGATAACAGTAGCACAACGCCCACCTGCAAGAAGGGCGAGATCTACGACCAGAAGACCAAGAAATGCGTCAAGCAGCAGAGCGCCAACGTCTCCGACGAGAACCGCGCCGACTATGCCTATTCGCTGGCCAAGGCCGGTCGTTATGAAGAGGCGCTTGCCGTGCTCGACACCGTCAAGGACCAGAACACCGCGGAAGTGCTGAATTATCGCGGCTATGCCACCCGCAAGCTCGGCCGCACCGACGAAGGCATCTCCTACTACCTGCAGTCGGTGAAGATGGACCCGCAATATGCCAAGGTCCGCGAATATCTCGGCGAAGCCTATGTCATCAAGGGTCAGCTCGATCTCGCCAAGGACCAGTTGAACACGATCAAGGCGATCTGCGGCACCGGCTGCGAGGAATATCAGGACTTGAACGCCGCAATCCTCGAACCTTCGAAGATCTGATCGGCCGGCCACGGGCGAGAAAACGGAACCACGAAAGGGATGTGAGAATGTCGGTCGCGCGCAGCATAATTCCTGCCTATAGTCGCGCGAGAATGGAATCGCCGGTTCATCCGGCGGTTCCAAGGGATGCAGGATTGGCGGAGGCGGCCATCGCGAGCGAAGCGGATATCAGAAGCGGCCTGACGGAAAATCTGGCAAGGCTCTGGCGTTATGGTCTCGTTCTCTCGCATCAGCGCGATGTCGCCGACGACCTGGTCCAGGCGACCTGCCTTCGTGCGCTGGAGCGCGCCGATCAGTTCATCCCCGGCACCCGGCTCGACCGTTGGCTGTTTTCGATCCTGCACTCGATCTGGCTGAACGAAATTCGCTCCCGCCGGGTGCGCCAGGGCCAGGGTTTCGTCGATGCCGGGGAGACGCTGACCTTCGACGGCGCGCACGACACCGAAACGCATGTGATGGCCCATCAGGTGCTGAAACAGGTGATTGCGCTGCCCGAGGCGCAGAGGACGGTGGTTTTCCTCGCCTATGTGGAAGGACTTTCCTATCGCGAGGTTGCAGGCATACTGGATATCCCGATCGGAACCGTGATGAGCCGGCTGGCTGCTGCCCGCGCCAAGCTCTCCGGCGCCGGATCGGAAGGGGGACGGCAATGAACACGAAACACACCATTCCCTCCGACGAGGACCTGACCGCCTTCATCGACGGCGAGCTGACGGCCGAAGAGGCCGCGCGCATTCAAACCATGGTGGAGGAAGACGAGAGCACCGCCGAACGGCTGGAATTCCTGGCGCGCGCCAGCCTGCCGTTCAAGCAGGCCTTCGCCCCGCTGCTGTCGGAAGCCCCGCGCGAGAAGCTGGAGACGATGCTTGCCGCCATCCCGGCGCAGCCGAGCGCAAGACCAGCCTCCACGCCCGCATTCGCCAGCCGTCGCCGCTTCCTCGGCGCGCTCGCCGCCTCGCTTGTCGTCGGCATCGCCATCGACCGCGCCGTCATCGGCATCGGCAAAGGCTTTTCGGCAAAGGACGAAAACAGCGAATGGCGCGCCGTGGTCGCCGACTATATCTCGCTCTATACCGCGGAAACGCTCGCCGGCCCCGTCCCTGGCAGGGAGGACCAGGCCGCCCAGCTCGCCAGTCTTGACGAAAAGCTCGGCCTGTCACTCTCCCCTGAAGCCGTCTCGCTCCCGGGGATCGATTTCAAACGCGCCCTGCTGCTGCAATATGACGGTAAGGCGCTTGCCCAGGTCGCCTATCTCGACCCCGAGACCGGCCCGATGGCGCTCTGCATTGTCCGCTCCGATGCCGGTCCCAAAGCGCCGGATCTCGAAAGCCGCAAGGGCATGAACGTCGTCTACTGGTCGAACGGCACGCACGCCTTCATGCTGATCGGCCATGCCGCGGCTGACAGGATGACGGCAATTGCGGAAGGGGTGCGGGGGAAAGTGGCGGTCTGACCTGCTATTGGCCCCGGCCTGAAATCGGACTTGATAAATCCTGCTATCGATTTCGTTTCACGAACTGACCGAGGCGGTTCACAAGCTTCGATGCCCAGAACATGAGGGTCGAGACCCTTAAGCCGTGGTCAGCAAGGGCACGCAGCACTTCCTTGTTCTGACGCGATATGTTCTGAATGTTTTTGTTTGTGGCGCCCCCCAAGCGCATCCTCACCAACAAGCGGGGGATATAAAGGGTCCTGATGCGCGCGACTTCCAGAAATCGCATCATAAGCTCGACGTCGGCTGCCAGCCGATAACGCAGATCGAACGTCCCAAACCGTTCATAGATGCGACGCCGAACATAGAATGTAGGATGCGGCGGACACCAGCCGCGTCCAAATGTACCGGATTCAAACGCACAGGATTTCCAATAACGGACTTTGCGATCGGGATGCTGGTTGGAAACATAGATGAGATCGCCATAGCAGCCGTCATAGGCTTCATCGTCCAGCGCGGCCGCCACGATTTCGAGCGAGTCGCTGCTCTCGAAAGTGTCGTCCGCGTTCAAGAAGCCGATGATGTCGCCGCTCGCAAGGCCAATCCCCTTGTTCATGGCCTCATAGATACCGCCGTCCCGTCCCGAAAGTACGCGGCGGTTGTCCGCCGGCGCCAAAGCGATGATGGCGAGCGTGGAATCGCTTGAGCCACCGTCAATGATGATGTGCTCGAAATCGCGGTAGGTTTGCGTGTCGATGGACCGCAACGTATCGGCAATGGTCCGCTCGGCGTTCCAGCAAACAGTGATGAGGCTTATCCGGGGAGTACGTGGATCGGCGGTGTCTGCAGCCATTTTGACGGGTGTCTTGCTTACATTCTAAAGGGCGAAATCTGGCCAACCCGTAGCAGACGGAAAGGCGGCGTCGCAATCCAGTACTGCAGATTATCCTTGATCAATGTAGAAGGTCCCTTGTCTTCGAAGAAAAAGCTGCGCAAGGGCATCCTGCTAGCCGGGGGCTCGAGCATTCGGCTCCGTCCTGCGCCCCTCGACATTTCGAAGCAACTTCTTCCGGTTCTTGACACGTCATACCTCATTGTATCCAGGCCTTGCGGCGTGAGCTTGAACTGCACCCGTGCTCGCATATCCGCTCCTATGCAGTTGGAGCGTTCCGTTGAATTCTCCTACGTGCGATCGCCTGACCTTGCGGGAGAGCGGGCTGGAATTTCTAGATCGGCCTTAGCACGAAGAGAAGGCTGTCGCCCTTGCCTGCGGCATCCAGAATTCGATTGCCCAATCCCATCACCATCCCGGCCCCACGTGCGCCACGCGATAGGGCTACGTTCTTCAGCCGAGTGAAGAACGGTGGCCTGACTTGGATTGCATCAGCATTGTGCGTCCAGGTGGATGATGACTTACCCTCCTGCTTCCGCTCGCGTGCGGTGCGTAATTGCAGGACCGACCAGAGATTAGGCGTAACCGTTCTGACGTTTTCGACCTTGTAACCAAACTTGCCGGCGAGTTTGGTAAAAGAGGTGCGGTTGAAATGATTTTGGTGATAGGGAATGTGCCAATTGATCCAGCGGTCTTTCCAGATCTTGTGATGAAACGAGCCCGTATTGGGGAACGCCATGATCACGCGACCCTGGGGGGTGAGACGTTCTCTTACCGCCTGCAGCATGGCCGAGGGATCCGGCACATGTTCGAGCACCTGGTTCAATACAATCAGGTCGAACTTCATGTCGGGAAAAGGCAGATCGTAAATGTTGCCGATATGGACCTGCAGACCGAAATGATCAGCGATTGTCCGCACATTCGGATCCGCCTCGATCCCCCAGCTTTCAATACCCTTGTTGCGCATTTCAAGGAGTGAAATGCATGAGCCGCAACCGACATCCAGTACTTTCTCACCAGGCTGCGCCAGATAGTGGCCTTGATGATCGGTGCCGGCCATCCAACGATTGAAAGCGGCGAAAGGCTTGTTTACCAGCGCAGCTTCTCGCTCTATCGCGGAGAAATCAACTTCCCGGCGTGGATAATACGTACTGTAAAGCCCAGGCAGGTCTTCTTCCGTGAGCGGCGGTGTCGTCGTCATATGACCGCAAGACACGCACCTCTCGATCGAATATACACCGGGGCAGCCGTATCGATCGTCGGATATGCGCTCGATAAATGTTTCCATATTCGAACCGCAGGCAATACACTGCATCTGATGATCGCTCTTCATCGCGTCGTCATTGTCCTTTTTCATTTCTTCGCTCGCAGAGCATGCGCCGTCCGGATAATCATGAAGGCCCCCATGCGCAATGGCGCTGTCATCCGTTGCAAAGGTGTGCCGATCAAAGAATAGAACGCGACCCGCTGAAATACATTGTGGGGCGAGCGCCGGCCAAAATGTTTCTTCCACGAAGACGTATTCGACACGTGAGCGCCGTAGACGGGCGGTGAATAAACTATGGCTTCGCTGGAAACAAGGAGTGGTACGCCCGTTCGCGCGAAGCGCATCGATATTTCGTAATCGGCCATATAATGCGGCAGGAGACGCGGACGCATGGTTCCATGCCGTTTGAACAGTTCTGCGGGGAACAACGTTCCGCGACCGCTGAGCGCGTCCGCCTTATAGAGCGGCTTGGGATTTCGGCGCTCCTCGTCACTCAACTCGGCGAGAATGTCCCATACCGCAATGCGATTTATGTTCAAGTGCGGTCCCACGCCCGTCAAAGGCGGATCGCTCTCCTCCTCATGAACAACGCTGCCGACAATGGCGTCCCGATTTTCGCGTGAACACCGTATCAATGTCTCGACATAGGTCGGGCCAAACCACGTGTCATTGTTGACGAACAGGATGTAGTCTTCGGGGCCGCAGTCAGGCAGAACCCGCTTCAAGCCGACCTCTATGGCTCCGCCCCACCACAGATTGCCGTCGCCTCTTATGCTCGTCACGTCAGGCTGTGCCGCGAGGAACTCAGCCGTTTCATCGGTGGAGCCGTCATCGATGATGACAATTCGAATATTGTCCGCAACTGTTTGGGCTCTCAAGGCCGCGATGACTTTGCGAGTATGTTCAAGCCGATTGAAGACCGGGATTAAGACGTTTACGCGCATCAAATATTGTCGTCTTTCCTTACGAACCAACAGAAATCTGGCCGTTGCACAAAAGACACATCGGCGACAGCGAACCGCGCGTTTGTTCTATCAACCAGTATTGACTCAGGATGAAGGCGCTTCATTCTTCAAACCAAGCCTGGAAAGGCCGCCTCTCATATTCGTCCAGTGCTCCGCCGGGTGTGGAATTGACGATGCGGATACCATTCGCTTTGGCAATATTTGAGATGGCTCGATACTGCCGCCACAGTCGCGCCAGCTGTTGGAATTCATCGTGAAGGGTCCTTGTCAAGGTGCCGTCCACATTTACGGTGAAATCTTTTCCCTTTTGCACCTTGAGGTCGAACGCGTATCTGTAGGTTGACGACAGGAAACGATCGTGGTCGACGCCGAGCAGGATGATCTCCTTGAAACCAAGATACATCGCGATCATCAAGGCCATCACCGGCACCGACTCGACACGAGGGACCGGTTGAGAGATATCGACGATTTCCTCTGATGTTCTTTCGTCGAAGCTTTCACCGAGCACGAGATACCGAACCGTTCGCCCTGAAAACAGATTGTGTTTTCGAACCAGCTCCGCTTCAGTGGAACTGAGAAACAGTTCCGCGGCGCCCAAGTGCGAATGCATCTCTTTAAACCAGTCGATCACATCCTCCGATGTCATCGATACGTAGGTAATTTGCGGAACACAATGATAACGAGACTGGAACTTGTCGAAATCGGAGTGCAGGTAACCATTGGAAACGGTTATAACGGTTTCGCCCTGAAGTCGCGACAGATCCAAGCCCTTGACGCTTGGGCCATTGCCTAAAATAAAACAGCGCTGCCCCGCGTGCAGACCAGCAAGCTGTGTATTTTCTGCCAGCGAACTCGCGACATCTGCAGAGAATTTGTGACGATTTTTTAGCCTGCGCTTCAGCTCATGCACACCATAGGGGAGCAGCATAGAGCCAAAGGTCAAAATCTTCCTCAAAGCTGCAGCCACTTTACCACCTCGAAAACCTCCGCGTGTTTTACACCGATGCGCTGGCCGGCGTTCTCGGCTTCATTGCGGAAGAAGCTCACCCATTTCCGCCCGGTGCGCTCCATCTCGGATTCGTGGGCAAGGATCGCCTTTTCCTTCTGGTCCCAATGGGAGGTGATGTCGACGTAGAAATTCCCCCTGAAATCGACCGTCGAATGATACCAGTTGCTGCGGTACATCAGCAGGCGCGGCACATGGCGGCAGCTGTGCAGCGACGCCCGCGACAAGGCCAGATGGTCATGGTGGATGTCTCCGACCCAGTGGGTGTAAACCACGTCGATCTTCAGATCCTGCACGAGCTTGAGGATCTCGATATTCAGCGGATCGACGAATTCGATCTGGAGCGTCTTGAACTCGCCGCAAAACATCTTGTGGACGCCGAGAATTTCCATCGCAGCATCCGCTTCCGCCCTGGCGACCTGACTGCTGCGGACGGACTGGTCATACTGGTTGGAAAAGCCGGATACGGTTGCAACATAGACGTACACCGTGTCGCCGTTTGCCGCATGGCGCGCCAATGCGCCGCCACAGCCCAGTTCCACGTCGTCAAAATGGGCACCGATCGCGAGAATATTCATTTGCAACTCCAGAGCAGGTCACGCGTGCCTGCAATACCACAATTCAGTAGTGTGTCGAGAATGCTGAGATAGGGAATGAACTCGCCGAAGGGCTGTGGATAAACCGGGTGGACGAAATGCTGCCATTCGATTTCTATTCCGGCCGCGGCAAACAGTTCCGGCCGCATATAGTCGCGCGCACCCAGACCTGAGAGATAACGCGTCGCTCCGACTTTGCGCAGCAGTTCGACAAGCAACTCGTTCTTATGCCCTTCCGGGTTTAAGGTGCTCGACCGCACCGTTGGCATGGTGATCTCAAGCATCTCCAGAATGCCTTCGAGGAAATGCATGTTAAAATCGGCCAACAGCTCGAACCGCTTGCCGTAGAGGGCCTCGATACGGGGAAAGACCTCGCTCCAACCGGCAGACTTGCGATAATTTTCGCGAAGCAGGGAAAGGTTTTGGTCTATCCAGCCGGTGCCGGGCGCCAGTTCCACGGCGTTGATCGGGGTGCCGAGCCTCGGCTTTCTAATTCCGACGGTGAGCCACCGATCACCCTGTGCCGTCTTTATTTTGTCACGGTGCGTCCAGCTCTTGCTCGTACCATGCACAAACTGAACATGATCGAGAACGATATAGAGATTGGCATTCAAAAAACGCTGAAAAAAGCCGAGATATGAGGCGAAATCCGGCTGATGAATAACCGCTGTGATGGTCATGCAGCCAGTCTTTCCAGCAAATCGGCAACGCGGCCGACCCCGCCAAGGTCCACCTTGGTCATGGCCGTCTGGCTCATGGTCCTGATGGGGATCGGCGTTTCCAGGATGCCGAGGTCGAACGCCGAGTGATGCCCGGCAAAGAACGCCGCTCCCAGATCTTCGAGCGCACGCCCGACCGGGATTTCAAAAGGTTCGTTGGCGATCACCACACACGGCAAGCCAGCCGCACAGGCTTCGAATGGGGTAACACCGCCGCCGGTAATCGCCAGATCGTGTCCATGCATCTCGGCCGCAAGCGATGGCACCTGGTTGAGCAGTTTGAACCGACCCGGTGCAGCGGTCGCGACGACCTCTTCAAGCTCCGCCATGTGTTGGAAGCTCGGGCCTGTAACGATGGTGACAGGAAAAGGCTTGCTGCTCAGCCATTTGGCAACGCGGACGGTCACTCCGTAGGTATCGGCGCCRCCGAGCGTGACAAGGATTGATGCAAGGCTTTGCCGAAGTCTGCGAAACGCCGCGATTTCAGGATTGAGTATCATATACTCCACCCCCAGCCGAACATCCTTGCCCTTGAGACCCTCAGTCTTTTCGAACAGGAGAGCGCAGATATTCATGTCGGCAAGTTCCGCGCCATCACCACGATCATCAAAGGTAACGAGCTTGGCGCCCAAACGCTTAATCGCTTCAGCGTGGGATCGCTGCGTGTTCAGGCGGTCATTAATCCAGACTGAAGATGATGCATCGGGTTCGATAAAGCCATTCTCCCATCCGGTCACGGAGGCGAGGTCATGAAGCGCCACATCAAAGCCGCGCTCTCGGATGATTCTCAACGAATTCGGATGATCGTTCGCTAAAAATAGGACCGGATGACCGCGTGAACGCAGTTCGGTGGCGAGCGTCAACGACCGAAACAGATGCCCCATGCCGCGTGCATGTGAACTTTCTATGCAGAAGACGAACATAGTCTGATTGCTTCTTCTGTCCCGAGCCAGTTCCCACCCCCCCGCGCTGCCAGAGCACAAGCACGTCTCCAGTCTTCCTCAGTATCTACCGTCAGACGCAGATTTGGGGATATTTTGGCTAGAGGCACATCGAGCTGGCCAATCTTGAACAACTCCGGCCGGTCGGTGAAGTATTCATTCACGTGCTCGCGATGGTGCGGCAGCTTTCCCTCGCGATGACTGCGTGAGAGCGCTTCGAAGGTAAATATTTCGGCGCCGACGCCGATAGGCAACTGGCCGAACGCATGCGTGTAGTCGAATCCCTGTCTTTGGTGCAAATCGATCAGCCTTTCGAGCTCCTCGATGTCAGTGAAAGGATTATCCGCGGTCAATCGAACAATGTCGGACATTCCAAGCGATTTTGCGCATTGAAAATAACGATCGAGAACATCGGCTTCGTCGCCACGAAAGCAGCTTACGCCATGCTCAAGGCACCAAGCTTCGACAACATCGTTCTCGCTGGCCGATGATGTTGCAACGACAACCCTAGCAGGCCGCTTCAACATCTGAAGCCTACCCAGGACATGTTCGAGAAGCGGCTTGCCGGAAATGTCGCGAAGCACCTTTCCAGGTAATCGAGTCGATCCCATGCGCGCCTGGATAATGATTCCAAGCGTCACGCCAGATCGCTCCACTGGAGAACGGCGTCCGCATCGAGATCCTTTACGAGCCGTCGCCCCGCAAGAGTGTCGAGATGCTTAGGTTCAATCCCTGTCCCAGGTCGTTTGACCGAGATATCCCCGGCCGAGAAGACATGGCCGGCTTTGAGCGGTCGATTGACGACAATGCTTTTGCGGTTGTTCAATCTTGTCGTCGCTTCACTGGCGGCCGGTTCCTTGCGACCACTGCCTTTCATCACCTCGAACGCACGTATCGCATCCACAAGCCATTTCATTTCCGCCGGATCGGCCGAAAGCATATGATCGGGACCATCGGCGGCCTTGTCGTAGGTGAAATGTCGCTCGATGACCCGGGCGCCCATCGCGACCGCACAAAGGCTCGCGACAGGGTTCAATGTATGGTCGGAATAGCCAACGTCGAGATCCGGAAACGCCTCCATCATCGTTTGCATTGCACGCAGGTTCACATTTTCCGGATGCGTCGGATAGCTTGTGATGGCGTGCAGCAGAATGAGCTTCTGATTGCCAGCCTCCTTGATTGCGGCGACAGATTCCCGAACCTCTTCGAGCGTCGACATCCCCGTCGACAAGATTATCGGCTTGCCCGTTTTTGCCAGATAGCGAAGAAAGGGAATGTTGACTGCATCGTCCGAACCTACCTTGTGGGCGCCAACTCCACACTTCTCCAACAGATCGACATCCGTTTCGTGTGAGGGCGACGAAAACCAGTCCAGCGCTTGCTTCTCGGCATAGCGGAAAACCGCTTCGTGAAGCTCGTGACCGATTTCATATTTACGGAAAAGCTCGAATTGCGAGGTAACGCCGGTGTTTTCCATATCGAACATGGCGTTGCGGCTCGACAGGGTCTCTGCGCGATAAGTCTGGAGCTTGACAGCATCCACGCCGGACGCCTTGGCCTCGTCGATCAGCCGTCTTGCCTGATCAAAAGTCGTAAAATTCCCGCCGATTTCGGCGATAATATAACACCGGTCAGGTCGGTAGTTCCGGAACATCTGCTACTCCCGCAATTCACTATACAGCCGGCGTTCCAATAGCGGTAACACAGCTCAGTCCAGCTCTGTGCGATGTCATCCCGCACACGACCGGTATACAACTCCCGGCTGCTTCTCTATTTTCCGATTTCCTGAGCCCGATCCACGTAATTTCGGACAATCACTTTCCGGCCGCAGATTTCGGTCGGTTCGTCATCCGTCAGGCGAGGCAGATAGCATCGGCGGCATACTTCACTTTTCAAGAAGCCCTGCGGTTCTTTGTGCAAGGCGCGGACTGCATTCATTTTTTCGCCGTGCCAAATCTGGTGTACCGTCTCCGTCGTCGCATCACCAATGACTTCGCGATTTTCCTCGTCGTTCGAGCACTTCATCACAAGCCCGTCGGCGCCGATAACGAGGCGCTGGTATTGTTGTGGGCAGGTGAAGTTATCCAGATATTGAACGTCAGAATCGTTTCCGAGGTAGTCGATCAGCGGATTGAAGGCAACAAGATCTACGTGAGGCGCAAAGGTTTCATAATAGAGATCCGGATTTTCCCTGATTGCCGGCCAGATGCCCTGCACCTTAATGACTGGACGGTGGAGCCCGCGCTCGTCTTTGTACTTCTTGATGTCCTTGATCTTGTCGAGTAGCGCCTCGAACTTGATCGGCTTGCGGATCTTTTCGTAGGTCTCACCGGTGCCGTCGATCGAAACGGTGATCCAGTCGATGCCGGCGTCGACAAGCTGAGCGAAATAATCTCTGTTGAGCTTGAAGCCGTGGGTGAGGGTCGAGACTTCCTTGATCCCATGGTCCTTGGCATAGCGCACGCAGTCAGCGAAGCGCTTGTGCAGTGTGGCCTCGCCACGCAGCGACAGACGGATCGCAGGAACCTTGCCGCCGATCTCATCGATGATACGGCAGTAGAGATCCCAGTCCATCCGCGTCGTGTTCACACTTTTCTTGAACTCGTCGCTGATCGTATAGCACATCGGGCAGCGCAGATTGCAGATCGATGCCAACTCGAGATCGACCAGCAGCGGATAATCCGAAACCTGCTGGTTCAGGGCATATTCCGACCACTTGCGACGGTAGTCCGCGTATTCGGCTTCCCACCCTTCGCCCCGGAATTTGTCGAACGCGGCTTCGCGCTCGACCGTGTCCATCGAGTAGTTGCCCTTGTTGATCGGAACGTAACGTTCGTTCAATTTACGACTCCTTCATCATCGCGCGCATCCCGGCCGGCAGATCCCATTCCGGCCGCCATCCGAGAACGGTGCGAGCCCGCGTGATATCGGCCCGCACGTCAGGTATTTCATTCCGCCGAACTGTGCAAGATGACACTACAGGTAGATCAGTGCCGGCAGCTTCTTGCAAGATGTCGATTATTTCCCGCACCGAATACGACATTCCGGAGCCGATATTGATGCAATGGTAGCCTTCCACGACGTCCATGGCCTTGGTAAAGGCGCTCAGGACATCTTCGACGAAGATATAGTCACGCCGGGGACTGAGATCCAGGACCTGTATTTCCTGCTTCGTCCGAATCTGGTTCAGAAGCGTCGGTATCAGAAATTCGGGGCGCTGCCCTGCGCCGTATATATTGAAAAGACGCAATACCACCGCCGGTATCTGCTCGTGCGTGGCGGCGAACTCACAAAGCTGTTCGGCAAGATGTTTGGAAAGAGCGTAAGGGTTGTTCGGCCTGACCGGATCGCTTTCATGGATCGGCAGCCGGTCAGGCACTCCGTAAACATAGGCGCTTGCGAACACGAGTTTGGCCTTGTGCCGCTTGCACCAGTTCAAAGCGTGTTGCGTTCCGAGGACGTTGGCGGCCGTGAAACTCGGTCCTTGTGTCCAGCTATCCGGAACGAATGTCCTGCCGGCCAGATGAAACAGCGTGCGCGCCGCGGGAAGCTCCTGCCAAACCTGCTCTTCGCTTATATCTCCATGTACTCGGTCAAGCGCAAGCACGTCAAAACCGGCCTCCTTGAGCCGTCTGACCAGAYGGCTCCCGAGAAAACCGCCAGCACCGGTGACGATGGCATCAACCATTCAAGAACCTGGACTGCATGGATTCAAACTGCTCGATTGCCAAGGCATAATCGTCAGGCCGTCCGATATCGAGCCAATAGCCCGCAAAATCTCGAACCGTGGCCGGCTTGCCTGCCGCAAGAAGATCAAGCATCAACTGATCAAAGCCGTAGGCACCACCTTGTGGTATGTGCTCAACGGCCCTCGAAGACACCATGTAGACGCCCATGCTGACTTTGTATTCGGCCGTCGGTTTCTCTCGAAAGCCGGTCAACAGCCCGGCCTCGCCGGTGTCAAGAACGCCATAGTCTATGCGATGCTGACGCGTCTTGGACGAGATCGTGAATATATTCCCATCGCGGACGTGAGCATCATGAAAATCGGCATAGTTGAGATCCGTCAGAATGTCGYCGTTCATCACCAGGAAATTCTCCGGCAGATCCTTTATCAGCCGCAGCGGCCCCATGGTGCCAAGAGGCTCGTCCTCGAGCGAATAGTCGATGCGTACACCCCACTTGTCGCCATCCTGGAAGAARGCCTTGATCAACTCGGCCTGGTGGTTGACGGCAAGTGTTATATGCTGAAATCCGCCTGATATCAGCTGACGAATGATCACCTCAAGAATAGGATAGTCGCCGATCGGCATCAGAGGCTTGGGAAGCACGACAGTATAGGGCCGCAACCGCGTTCCCATTCCGCCCGCCAGAATGACTGCGCGCCTAGACATTGAAGATATCCGCCTTGTATCTCGCCAGATTCTGCGGCTGACGCAGCCAGTCGATCGTCGCTTTCAGACCATCTTCCAAGCTGTAACGCGGCGAAAATCCTGTCAGAGACTTGATCAGGCTGTTGTCGCAGCACAGACGCTCCACTTCGCTATTTGCCGGACGCAAACGCTGTTCGTCGCATTCGATCTCCACGCTGACGCCGATGATGTCGGCGATCAACTGGACGGTATCACCGATCGATATCTCGCTGCCCGAGCCGATATTGACCGTCTGTCCGATGGCTTCGGTGCAGGCCGCGAGCGCCAGAAAGCCGTCGCATGTATCCTCCACGAAATTGAAATCCCGGGTGGGCGAGAGCGCACCAAGCTTCAGCGTCGTTCGTCCACTCAGAAGCTGCGAAATCACAGTCGGAATAACCGCCCTTGCAGATTGTCGCGGGCCGAAAGTGTTGAAAGGCCGTGCGATCGTCACCGGTAGGTCAAAACTCGAATGATAACTGTATGCCATCGCGTCAGCACCGATTTTTGACGCCGAATAGGGCGACTGTGCCTGCAGCGGATGACTTTCGCTGATTGGGACAAAGCGAGCCGTTCCGTAGACCTCGCTGGTCGAGGTCTGGATGACGCGGCCAACGCTGGCATCGAGAGCGCCCTGAAGCACATTCAACGTGCCATTAATGTTGGTGTCCACATAGCTGGACGGCGCCTGATAGGAATAGGGAATAGCGATGAGCGCGGCTAGATGAAATATCGTGTCAACGCCTTTAGCGACGGCACGCAWTTGCGCTGGGTCGCGAACGTCTCCAAGAATGACCTCGAACTTGCCGCGGTATTCAGACTGGTCCAGCCAGCCCCAGCTGGAAAACGAGTTGTACTGGCAAAGGGCGCGGACTTCGACGCCTGCCTTTGTCAGGGTTTCAACGAGGTGCGAGCCGATGAAGCCGTCCGCGCCGGTCACAAGTACTTTCTTCATTTCAATAAGCCCTTAGAATCGCGGAGGTAGAGCATCTTCACATCCCAGGGGAGCTGGATCGCCGAAATTGATGGTTTTCGTTGCTGGCCCAGCATCTGGATGATCCCGACATTGTCTTCGACTTCGAAGCGAATACCCTCAACCACCGAATAGATCGAAAAACGGCTGGAAATGCCGGCGCGGAGATAAAAGGTTCCGGTGTTCAACAAGCCAGCCGGAATGACTACTCGCGCCCGATAATAACCTGGAGACCGGGTGTCGAGGCGGCTTACGTCGAGTTCCGGATCAGACAGGCTGATGATCGGGGAATAACCATCCTCCATCATGATCTGCAGCCCGACGGAAAGCCCTGTCAGTGGCTCGCGCAGTTCATACTCCATCTCGATGATAAAATTCTTCGTGAGTTCAACAGTTTGTGCTAGCTCGCCATCTTCGTTTCGGATGGAAAGGCGAGAGATCACCGCGTTGCCGTCGACATCCTGTGGGTCGATTTCAAAATCTATCTTCCCGCTCAGTTCAGGCCGGTCGAGATAGGCGCGAATGACATCGGACGTACTGCCCACGGCAGCCACGCGACCGTCGGACAACAGAATGGATCGAGGGCAAAGACTGCTTACAGCCGTCATATTATGGCTGACGAACATGATTGTTCGGCCCGCCTTGGTCACCTCCCGCATTCGGCCCATACATTTGTTCTGGAAGTTGACGTCGCCAACTGCCAGAACCTCATCGACAAGAAGTATTTCGGGTTCCAGATGTGCCGCAACGGAAAAGGCAAGTCGAACATACATGCCTGAAGAGTAACGTTTGACTGGGGTGTCGATGAAATCGCCGATTTCTGCGAACTCGACAATTTCATCGAACTTCGTGCGAACTTCGGAGTGTGTCATTCCAAGAATGGCACCGTTTAAGTAAACGTTTTCGCGGCCCGTGAGTTCGGGGTGGAAGCCGGTTCCGACTTCCAAGAGGCTCGCAATCCTGCCTCGAATGCCAATATAGCCCGAGGTTGGACGCGTTATGCGAGACATCAGCTTCAGAAGGGTCGACTTGCCTGCCCCATTGCGACCGATTACGCCAACGATATCGCCGCGGGAAATCTCGAAGGAGACATCATCCAGGGCGTGAAAAATATCGTTCTTAAGCCGAGCCTTGTTCTGTCTGTCGGAAGCGTAATCCGACACGGAGGCATTGGGGTCCGGCAGATTGCGGAACCGCGCCCACCAGCTTTGGAGGTCACGGTACAAGGTGCCGTGATTGATGATACCCAAGCGATAGTGTTTGCTGACATTCTCGGCGTGTATAACGATATCATTCATCAAACGGTATCCATAGCGGTTGCCTCAGCCCGCGCAAAAAGTATCAAGCCGCCAATTATAATAATCAGAGTGGCCGCGACATTCGCCAGGCAAATGCTCAGAGGAAGCGGCGACGCGTCGAAAAGTGCCCAACGGAATAGCTGAACCG